>JBJTOP010000118.1:0-2761 GCA_046074645.1 Planctomycetaceae bacterium
GGGTGATGATTCATGTTCGGATTTTATGGGATTTGTCAAAGGAAGCGGGCGCCGAAACCCGAAGATGGAGAGGAAGGAATGTGCGGCCGTTGCCGCACTATACCGAATTTACGGCCGGCTGGGCAAAGACAAATCCTCGAATCCAGATACGGACAGTTTCCGGCACCTGTTGGAACGAAGTTGGGTATGCGACGCGTTACGAAGCATTCCAGGGAAGGGGTTTCAATGAAATACTACTTTCTAGCCCTCGGCGCCCTTGTGGTCGTCTGTATGGGCTGTGCCGGCATCGACGGAAGTGCGTCCGTCGTGAAATCGACGGAGCATGTTGCACCGCCGGCTGCCATGCTGCAGCATCCAGGGCCGATGGTTGACGGGCCAGGTCCGGGAGTTCTTGGTATTCTGGCTCAGGGCGGGGGTCCGATGCCCGCGGCCATGATGACGACCCAGATCAAGTTCATCGGTCAGGACGGCATGTCTGTCGGCTGGCTTTCCGGAAACGCTCTCGCTCGAAATCAGCGATTCGTTCCCGGTCGGGCTGACTTCCCGCAGGGTGCGATTTACCAGCTGGTCTTCTCGAACATTCCGGGTGAAGGCTGGGAAGGGCAGAGCCTGTACCCGACTCTTGAAGTTCGTGGAGCCCATCCGAACACGCTGTCCTATCTGCAGCACAACCCGGTCCCTCTTGAAGTCACTCAGGAGGACCTCGAGCACATTCGCAGCAACAACATGGTCACCAAGGTGATCTACCTGCCACACCCAAACTTCCAGGCACGTGCGGTCGCCGGCGTGGAAACACTGGTGAGCACGACTCTTGACCCGGGCAACGACCCGATCCAGCTGGCGGAGCAGACCGGCACAATCATGCTGGTGCTGCGAGTTGGCAATCGTGAGATGAACTTTGAGCAGCCGGCCGTGATTCCTCAGCCGGACGGCAGCACGGTACCGGTGTCCTTCAGTGTGCTTGATGGGGACGAAGGCCAGTATTCTCCACCGACACCGATCGGCATCCTGCCTGCTCACATGCAGGGTGTCCCCGGAGCCATGATGGCTGCTGGCGGTGGTGCTCCCGGGATGAACGCTCCGGTTTCCGGCATGGGTCCCACGCCTGTCTGGGGTATGCCGATGACTGGAACTCCGATTGGTCTTCCGGGTCCGCCGCACCTTCCGCTGGGTGGCCCTGCAGGGCTGAAATCTCACACGATGCGGAATCTCAGCAACAATCAGATTCCCGAGCCTGTGGATCACCTGCTGATCGATGTTGAGCATTCTCCGGGATACAGCGTTCCGGAGCCGGTGCGACACATTGAGTACAAAGAGAAGCATCCCGTCTACCGCCCTGGCGATGTTTCGGTGCCCGCAGGCCGCTGATCGCCGATTGCCAGTTCAGACCAGCGGGGCGATCGAAGCGACAGCTTCCATCGCCCCGATTTCATTCCAGGATTGCCGCGAATGCACTCTTCCCGAATACTCCTGACTGCTCTGACAGCGGTGCTCTTTTGCACTCTGCCCGCAGCAGCTCAGCTGCCCACCGGACAACCGGGCTGGAATCCGCTGAATCAGCACATGCCACCCGGCTGGAATGCGGACATGCTGGTGAAGGCGGGTGTGATCGATCCGGCGTGGCTGCAGCCGATTCGAGTGGAGCTGCCGTCGAAGGGAACCGTGCAACTGTTTTCTGGTCAGCCGCAGCCTGTGTTTGAATCTGCTTCGCCGGCACAATTTTCGGTAAGCGTCGGACACTTTTACAGGCTGCGGGTTGCTGACATGCCGGAGTTTCCGGAAGTCGAACTGTATCCATCAATAGAGATTCTTGATCGCCTGCATCCGCCGGCGGGGCAGGAAGAGCAGTTTCCGGTTCCGTTCGTGCTCGATGAAGCTGATCTCAAAGCCGCAGCCAACGGTCTGCTCGTCACACGAGTGATCTACCTTGAACGCCCGCAAACGGCGTCGGGCGACGATCCGCTTCGTCGCGACGAGCCGTTGACGGTGCCTTCCGGCGACAATCTGGTGGCGGCCGCTGCATTGCACGGTCGTCCGATGGCCATTCTGCGAATTGGTGGGCGGACTCCTTCCGCTGACTCTGCTCCTCCGATGTTTTTCGGCAGCGGTGGTCGCACGGCTGCTGCCACGATTCAGCCTGCTGCTGACCGCACCGTGTCCCGGCAAGCCAGCCGATGAGATTCACCGGCTTCTCAGGATCCCTGCTTATGCCGCTTAGCCATCTCCAGCACCTTCGCCCGCTTGTTCTGAGTGTTGTCGGACTCTGTCTGACCGTCACTTCAGGGTGTGGGCTGAACAGTTTCGTGCATTCGGAGCCCGATCATGTGTACTCCACAGCCTGCCCACAGACTCTGGATGCCGAAGAACGGTCGAGGCCGACTCCCGTTGAAGCTCGTTATCCAGGCCAGGCCGCTGTCGATCATGCGGTTCGTGGTGCGGTCGATGCAGCTGGAATGCTTGTCCGAGTCTCCGGCGGTGGTGACGGGTTTGGCGACGGCGAGAAGCTGAATCATTCCGGGCCAGCCGCTGGCGTTGTGCGGCTGAGCGATGTTCGCGACGCAGATGGAACTCGTCCGCGGTCTGTGGATGCTGCCCCTGCTGCGTTTCCGCGGCGCAGTCGCCACTACACGCCGGGCGAGCCTCGATTGCCACAGGCTGTCGATGGCCGTCCCCAGCAGCGCATGGAAACCACAGCCCCTTCACCGCTGGCCGACATGTATCCTGACGAATATCTTTTTGATGGCGGTGATCGCAGTCAGGC
>JBJTOP010000119.1:0-3566 GCA_046074645.1 Planctomycetaceae bacterium
CCACGCATTGCAACGCTTGCTCTTTGCACGACGACTTCCGCAGCGACTGAAGTCATACTGCTTTTCCAGCCAATCAGATCCATCGTACGATTTCTCAAGTTCATAACCAACCCCACTGTTCCCGCCATACCACGCAATCTCATCCAATTCCGGACCATCATTATCCCCACGCAGCGTCAGAGCACCAGTATACAACGCCGTCTCCGTTCCCGCACGGCAGGCGTACTCCCATTCGGCTTCCGTCGGCAGACGAAAATTCGCCCCGCCACCAAGACGCTCGTTCAATCGCGTCAAAAACGTGCCGCAGTCTTTCCAGCTGACCTGTTCCACCGGCCGATCCGGATCCACAAAATAACTTGGATTGCTGCCCATCACGCTCTCCCACAACCACTGCGGGCAGGCACTGTCGAACAGCCAGTAACCGCTGCTGATCTGCACGCGATGACGGACTTCGTCTTCGTCCCGTCCCGGTTCCTCCTCTGGCGACCCCATCCAGAATTCGCCTGCAGGAATCCAGCGGAGCCTTTGTCGGCGGGTTTCCCCGCGCACGGTGGTCTCAATCGCCAGCTCGGCCCAGATGCCGAAGCGGTCGCATCCAACCGCCGAGGCCCACGCCGGCTTAGACAATTGCTCCAGCCACAGCTCGTGCAGCTCCCCCTGCAACCGCAGGCGTTGTTTGCCGGCAACGGAAATCCGGGCGGGCAGCGTTTGCAGTGCTGAGTCATCGCTGCCGTCCGTCTGCTGCACGGTCACAGCCCACGTCAGCGATTCAAACTCGGCAATCTTCGGCCGGGGCTGGTCCGTTCTCTCGTCCGCAGCCTGCAGCAGCAGTTGCGTGCCGGCCTGGCCGATGACAAACGTCCGTTGGTTTCGGGGAGGCAGATTGTGTGGTTCCACGGGTCGCTGCTGATCACCGATCAGGTGTGCATAGAGCGGCTGCAGCAGTGGGCCGGAGTCTTTGTCGCAGTAGGCACTGCCGGGATATCGCCGCAGTGCCGAGTGGAGCCAGCCACGGACCAGTCTGCCGTGATCAGTCGCTGCTGTGGCATGGGATTGAAAGTCGGCCAGCAGGCTTAACGCCTGTTGACAGTCTGCGTTCTGCAGGAGTCTCCGCGTGTCCGACGACAGACTGAGGAGTTCTTCGAACCAGACTTCGGCGCACTTTTTTCGTGTCTGTCTCCAGCGGCGGATGTTTTGCAGCACGCATTGACGTGTGGCTTCGTCCAGGGATTCGAACTGTGGCAGCAGTTCTTCGATGGCGATCGACCGCTGGGGTGTGCCGGCCCGAGGATGCTGAAGCTGTATCCAGTCGCTGTTCCAGTAGTCCAGTTCGAGTGAGGCATCGGCGAAGGCGAGCGATTGTTGTCGGAGATCGCGGAGCAGGCCGGGTTCGAGTCGAATGGCTGGTGAGACGCTGACGGCCAGCCGCTGCAGGAGATCCGCACGTTGTGCGGGATCATCCACCAGCACCTGTGACGGCTGCCACGTCTGGAGGACGAACAGTTCGCGGAGTTCATGGGCGATTCGATGTGCGGCGCAGGGCACCAGTGCGAGCAGTCGCTGGCCATCAGCGACCATGCGCCGTGCCCAGTACAGCCATGCGGCGGCAGCAGAACCGCTGGGATCAAAGGCACCTAAATCACCGAGCACCAGCAGGGTGCCGGGCTGATCGGGCTGCTGAAATTCGGCCACCTGTCCGTCCGGATCTCTGTGATCGTCAGCGTCATACCAGAGGTTTTCCGGCGTGAGCCCCTGTATGTGCCAGAGTTCTCCGGGCGGCAGCAGACGACGCAGCTGGGCGATGACGTAGCGCTGATCTTCTTCGATTGGCACCAGGCGCAGACTGGCATCACGAACGACAAACAGCTGCCGTCCCCATTGCCGGCGGAGCAGGCGTGGCAGACGGGAAACCGGCTGCAGTCGGGCCACGCGATCGACGAGTCGCTCCACATCAATGGTCGTGGTCTGCAGCTGATCGAGCAGCATTCGCAGCCGCGGTTCGAGGACGTTCCAGGGTTCCAGCGGCCGCCAGAGTTCGGCGGCGGTGAGTTCCTCGGCTGACCAGCCACGCCATTCCTCATAGGTCCGAGTGGCCGGTTCCGGCTGTCGGCGAATTTCGCGGATGCTGTGCCACAGTGGAAGCGGTTCGGCCTGGGCGGGATATCCGGTGGCGTCGAGCTCATGGTCCGGCAGTTGTGTCGGTTGAGCGTGTCCATGGGTCCCTGCCTCGGTTTGGGATGTCTCAGGTTCCGGCTCACGGAGTTCCAGTTCCAGCAGTTCGCAGAGCAGTTCTGTGGCCGCGGCATCACTTCGAAGCAGGACTGCCAGCAAATCCGCCCGGCCGACGATTCCCCGGGATTCTGTGATTGTGTTCATCGCAGGGCCCTGCGAGATTTTCTGAAGACCAGACTGCGAATGTCGTCCATGTGCGATTGAGAAAGCTGACCGGCAGCCTGCGAGTGTTTGAGGATTCGCAGGTAGTCGAGGTATTCGGCCTGTCCCGGGAATGGTCGCTGTTGATTTTCGAGTGCCGTGCGGCGGTCTTCGACAAGGAGTTCTGCGGCCTGCTGCAGCTGTGTCGGATCGAGGTCACTAAAGTGCTTTCGTCCGCGTTCGACGAGGAATTCGGTAAAGGCGGTATTTTCCTGCTGCTGCTGTTCGCGACCAGCGCGGACGGTGAGCGTTGGCAGTTCCAGATGCAGGACAAGGCAGCGGCGGACAAAGGGATCGGGCAGTGACCGTTCTTCGTTGGTGGTGATGACGATCAACGGAGCGGCGGAGGCGTTCTGAGAGATCGGCTGTTTCCAGCCGATCGGGGTGAAGCGGCGGGAGCCGAGGGCTTCGAGCAGCCCGTTGGGGACATCCGTCTCGCCTTTGTCGATTTCATCGATAAGGATCACCACGCCGTCGCTGGAATTCCAGTCGGCTGGCTGGGGCGGAGGGTCAGCGAGCGGCTGAGCGGCTGCGGAGTCCCAGTGAAAGGCCCACCACAGCGGGCCGGGCCGCACGAACCGCTGCAGTTCGATCTGAGCGGTGAGTTGTGCGGGATCTTTGGTGATTGCCGCGGCTACCTGGGCTTCTGCGAGGCGCTGGACGGCATCGAATGTCCAGAGCAGGTCGGTGGGTGAGGTGGTTGAGTTGACGGTGAGGGAGACGAGAGGTCGGCGGAGGAATTCAGCGGCGGCTTCGGCCAGCTGCGTTTTCCCCGTGCCTGGCTCGCCCCGAACAAGGAGTGGCCGGGCAGCGGCGAGGGCAGCGCGAATCGCAGCCTCCTCGCGGGGTGTGCGGACATGGGGGATGGAAACGGCGGGAGCGGGCGTGGTCATGGCTGGGGTCCGCGGTGGGTGAGGATGAACTTCTGGATCTCGGTCAGTTGAAACAGCACCGTGGCGTTTACGTCGGTGTCACTGTTGCCATCCCCATGCAGCAGAATGAGATGGGGAAACGTTTCGCTGATTTGACGCACCTGGTCCTCAGCGGGTTCCTGCATCAGCCACAGGCAGACGAACGCCTTTCGGCCGGCGAGCACAGCGAGTGCTGCTTTGACATGTTCAGCGGCATCGGAG
>JBJTOP010000120.1:0-23137 GCA_046074645.1 Planctomycetaceae bacterium
CTGTGCCAGTGGATCAGGCAGCGACACACCTTGGAAGAGTTCGAATTCGGTCGGAGTGTGCGGCATGTCTGGCAGAAAGTGCTGGTGCAGCGTCGCTCCGGGTCCCGCATCCCTCACAGGTGGAACGACACCGCTGCACAAGAAGCAGGCAACTACGCGAAACTAACAGGCAATTTGTTACAACGACGATCACTCAAAGTTATCATTCAACTGAACTGACACAGGAGACATGGGCGATGATTGGTAGTACTTTTTTTAGCTGGCGTCCTGCACTTGCGGTGCTGCTGGCCACAGCAGGTCTGTTGTTTTCGGCAGCGGCCGTGAGTCGCGCCCAGGACGGCGCTGCTTCCACCGAGCCGGTAGCGGCCGCACCGGCGGCACCGCCTGCGGAGGAAGCGCCGGCCGCCCCCGCCCCGCCGACGGTGGAAGAAACACTGACCAGGTTGTCGGTCGGGATCGATACGATCTGGGTGATGGTCTGCGGGATGCTGGTGTTTTTCATGAACCTCGGCTTCGGTTGCGTGGAATCCGGTTTTTGCCGCTCAAAGAACTGCGTCAACATTCTCTCGAAGAACTTTGTCGTGTTCGCGGTGTGTTCGCTGGGATACTGGATCATTGGCTGGGATCTGATGTTTGGTGCGGGGGACGGTGAGTTCTTCGGCAAGTCGGGCGCCTTTATGGTCGCCGGTGCCGATAACAGCCCCGCTCAGGCCGGTTCAGGTTACGAGGGAGTTTACGGCTCCATCGCGTGGGCCACGGTTCCCCTGCTCGCCAAATTCTTCTTCCAGCTGGTGTTCGCCGGGACCGCCGCCACGATCGTCTCCGGTGCCGTGGCAGAACGAATTAAGTATCTGTCCTTCATCATCTTCTCCTTCGTCCTCGTGACCATCATTTACCCTGTCGTTGGCCACTGGATATGGGGCTTCGGCTATCTTGCTCAGGTTTGGAACTTCTGGGACTTCGCTGGCTGCACCGTGGTTCACTCCGTGGGTGGCTGGGCTGCGTTGACCGGAGCCATCGTTCTTGGCCCACGAATCGGAAAGTACTCAAAAGATGGCCGTGTCAACGCCATCCCAGGACACAGCATGATGGCCGCTTTCATTGGCTGTCTGGTGCTCTGGCTGGGCTGGTTCGGCTTCAATCCGGGCAGCACCATGGCGATCGCTGCTGACGGCGGAGCAGGAGCAACATTGACGGCGGTCAACACCAACATCGCAGCTGCCCTCGCAACTCTGACGGCCACTGCCGCAAGCTGGATCTTCCTCGGCAAACCGGACATTGGCATGACCCTGAACGGCTGCCTTGCCGGACTTGTGTCCATCACCGCCGTTGCCTACTTCACCAATCCACTCTGCTCCGCCATCATCGGCGCGATTGCTGGAGTGACTGTCGTGTTCTCTGTCCTGCTGTTTGACCGCCTGAAGATTGATGACCCCGTCGGTGCGATTTCCGTACACCTTGTGCACGGGATCTTCGGAACGATCTGCGTGGGACTGTTTACAACCACCGACTTGTCCGGGACGCCTGTCACGGGCGGCCCTTACCAGGGCCTGTTCTTTGGAGGCGGCACGAAACAGCTGGTTGCTCAGCTGGTGGGAATCGCCATGGTCGGCGGCTGGACGCTGGTGACATCCGCGATCGCATGGCTTGTGCTTAAGTACACAATTGGAATCCGTGTTTCCGAGGCTGAAGAGATTGGCGGTCTGGACCACGGTGAGCACGGCAACGAAGCCTATCATGGGTTTGTGATGCAGACATCCGGCCACTGAGCGGCCTCAAGGCAGTTTCTCACACACCCGAAACCGCCCGGCATTCATCAGAATGTTCGGGCGGTTTTCATTTGGTTGACTCAGTGCCCACAACAATTGAGAATACAGGGAAGTTAAGTCTCTGAGGCCAACGAGATTTCGGGCGGAGCAGCAGTCTGTGTCATCAACGCCATACTCAGTCCTGCCTGTATCAGGTTTGCCGCAGCCCGGTCCATCTGATTCCAGGCTGCCATCAGCATGGCTGATTGTCGCTCTGCTTTTCCCTGTAGCGATGCTGAACTATCTGGACCGGCAGATGCTGGCGGCGATGAAGACATCGATTGCCGGCGACATTCCCGGCATCTCCAGCAAGGAAAACTGGGGACTTGTGCTTGCAGTGTTCAAATGGGTCTACGCGCTGCTCAGCCCCTTCGGCGGATACGTTGCAGATCGCTTCAGCAGGCGTCACGTGATCAGCCTGAGTCTGCTGATCTGGTCGGCGGTGACGTGGGCAACAGCGTGGGTAACGACCTACGAACAGCTGCTGTGGCTGCGAGCGCTCATGGGGATCAGTGAGGCGTTTTATATTCCTGCGGCGCTGGCGTTGATCACAGACTACCATCCGGGGCCGACGCGTTCGCGGGCGGTTGGGCTGCATCAGGCTGGCATTTACACAGGGTTGATTCTCGGGGGATTCACAGGTTACGTCGCGGACGCACCGGATTTGGGCTGGCGGTCAGCATTCACTGGCTGCGGAGTTCTGGGGGTACTGTATTCGGTGCCGCTGCTGCTGATTCTGCGAAATCCTCCGCGTGATGCAGCAGCAGTGCTCCGGGGTCCGGGGGCAACATTAAGAGCTCTTCTGACCAACCCCAGCTTTCTGCTGCTGGTGCTGTATTTCACATTACCGGCCATCGCAGGCTGGGTGATCAAGGACTGGATGCCAGCGATCCTGAAAGAAAAATTCAGCCTTGGTCAGGGCAGGGCGGGAGTGGTGGCAACTCTGGTGCATCCGGCTTCGATTGTGGGCGCTGCACTGGGTGGCTGGCTGGCGGACAGGTGGATGCATCACAACAACCGCGGCCGAATTTACGTGAGTGCGATCGGGATGGCATGTTTCCTGCCGGCGCTGTTTGCAGTTGGTAATGCGGAGACAGCGGTCATCGCGGGTGCGGGGCTGCTTCTGTTTGGACTGGGCTGGGGATTCTTTGACTGTAACAACATGCCCATTCTCTGCCAGATTACCCGTCCGGAGCTGAGAGCGACAGGTTATGGTCTGATGAATCTGGTGAGCATCAGCTGCGGGGGTGTTGCGGACTGGGGATTTGGTGTTCTGCAGGATCGCGAGGTTCCGCTGAATCAGATTTTTGGGGCCTTCGCGCTGGTTGCGGCGCTCTCCATTTTAGTAGTGCTCCTGATCCGTCCGGCGAGGGTGCCAGAAACAGCAGGGGGTGGCTGAGTGTTCCGCGCAGTCACTGCAGCCCCCGAAGGTCGCTGGCTGCTTCTGCTGCTGTCGCTTGCCTTCGTGCTGCGAGCGGGAGTGGCGATCGGCGTCGATCGGCAGGTACGTCTCGCCGGTCGAATGTTTCTTGTGGAAGGCGACGCAAACGGATACTGGGAACTGGGCAGAAAGCTGGCGGCCGGCGAGGATTATGCCATCCACATGCCTCCCCGCTATGTTCTCAGAACGCCCGGATTCCCGCTGCTGCTGGCTGGCTGTATCTCCGTCTTCGGCGAACGCGTCTTTCCCGCAACTCTGGTGCTGGCGACAGTTGGCACGTGCTGCTGCGGACTCGTCTGGGCACTCGCGCGGCCCCTTGTGGGACCCCGCGCTGCGCTCGCAGCAGTCGCACTGTCTGCTGTCGCTCCTCTGCAGATTGGCAGCAGCGTGCAGGTACTCTCTGAAGGCTGGTTCTCGCTGTGGCTGCTGGTGAGTTTACTTGGACTTCGGCCACTGCTTCAGAGACCGGCAGGCAGTGGGGAAACAGCAAAGTTTTCAACGGAACCTCGTCCGTGGTTCTACATGAGTCGGGGATTGCTGGCAGGATCAGCAACCGGAGCCGGAGTGCTGGTGCGTCCCGGCTGGATACTCTGGCCTGCGGCCGCCGCTGTCTGCCTGCTGCTGGCGGGGCGCGGTGGCTGGAGACAACGTGTCGTGGCCATCGCATTCCTCTGCCTTGGCTGCTGGCTGGTCCTGCTCCCGTGGGCCTGGAGAAATCAGCAAATCTGCGGACACTGGGTACACACCTCACTATGGTCGGGGCCAAGCCTGTACGACGGCCTGCACCCGGCAGCAACCGGCGCCAGTGACATGTCCTTTTTCGACCGAGAACAACTCAGTCTGCAAATGTCCGAATATGAAGTGAACGAGGCGTACAAGCGCCGGGCCTGGGACTTCGTGCGGTCTTCGCCGCTCCGAGTGTTTCAGCTGGCATTGATAAAGTCGGGGCGTTTTCTTAGTCCTGTCCTGCAGGCCGAAGGATTTTCCGGAGGAATGTTTTCATTGCTGTGTCTGCTGTGGAACTTTGGTCTGCTGGTACTGGTGTTGCGTGGGAGCTGGATACAGACGTACAGCAGGAACTGGTCGCTCCTGCTCCTTCTTTGGCTGCCGTTTCTGCAGTTTCTGCTGATTCATCTGGTTTTTGTCGGGTCAGTTCGCTATCGTTTACCGGTGGAATTCCCGCTGCTGGTGCTGGCCGGACACAGTCTGGCGGACTGGTTTTTGCGGGACAGAACAGACGCTGAGTTGGCGGCTGCCAGGGCAGCACACTGATGCGGTTCGCGGTGCAACCTGCAGCAGTGACCTGTTCTGGCATGGGCGCGTTGGCTGGCAGGGAAGCATGAAGCTACCGGCAACGATCAAGTGGCTGCTGTTCATAGCGGTGACGGTCTCCACTGTCACCGTGGCGGCTGGCGCTTGGTTGCTGGGACGCTGGGAAGACCTGCTGCGGGATTCAGTGCTCGCTGCTTTTGACAAGGCCGCGCCCGGACTGGTGTTGTACCTCGACCAAATCCAGCTGTCAGGCACCGCCACGCTGGTACTGTCCGGCGTAGAGATTCGGGACGGGGCTGCGGGACAATCGCTGCTGCGCGTCGGCCGGTTACAGCTGCAGGTAGATGAATCCGAACTGCTCGAACGACGCAGACTGTTGTTGCGTTCGGTGGAGGCGGAGGACGTGGATGTGCTGCTGCAGCGGTACTCTGACGGTCGCTGGAACTGGCAGGACTACGAATTTCGCAAACTCACGAGCGACGCACTTGTGCCTCCGGTCGTTCGAGTCCGGGATGTCCGTGCGCGGGTATTACTGCAGCACGAAAAGGAATTGCCGGCCGCAGAACTTCAGGCGGCTGTCCCGGAATTTCAGGCGGTGCCGGCCTCCGGCAGTGCGTATGACTTTCTGGGGGCCGCAAGTCTTCCTGGCGCGGGATTGCTGGCGCTTCGTGGGGGCTGTGATTTGCTTGATCGCTCCTGGTCGCTGGCGGGATCCGTACGCGACGTGCGGCTGGACCAGAATCTGCTGGAACTTGCAGTGACAACATTTCCACAATTGGCAGCTGAGCAGCAGCGGCTCGACGTATTGCTGACGCAAATGCTCCCGGGCCAGGCGGATGCCACATCGGGTTCCGCAGAACGAGGAGCAGGGGCGTTGGTGCTGGGCACAGGTCGCGCCGCTCCGAGGTTAACAGGACAGCTGAGTCTGGATTTCAGTGCCAGCCGCGAGTCGGGTGCCGAAGTCCCGAATCTGCGGCTGCAGGCAAGTCTCTCTGAGGGGTCGATGAGTACTGCAGCGTTGCCGTGGCAGTTGCGGGAAATCTCTGCAAAGCTGATCCTCGACAATGGTCAGGCAACAGTTCAGCTTCTGCAGGCTCGGGATGGTGAGATGCGGGCAGCCGGAGAGCTCCAGCTGCCGCTGGGAAGTGAAGCCAGTCCTGCGACCGGGCGTCTGCGGCTGGAGAACTTTCCGGTCACGATGCAGCTGAAGCCTTTGTTGCCCCCCAAAACGCAGCGATTTTTTGACCATTTCCAGCCGGGCGGAACAATTACGGGTGAAGTGCAGGTGCGGCGATTTCCCGGTGGCCGCTGGCTGCCGGTTTCTCTTGAAGGGAACACGCAAAACGGAGCGATGCAGTTTCATCGTTTCCGACGGCTGATCACCGGCATCAACGCTCGAATCTCCCAGCGACCGCTTGCGGACAATGCGACGTCGCTGCGGGACGTGATCTTTGATGTGGAGGCCGATGGGGCAGCTGGCGAAGATGTGGTGCGAGCGAAGGGATGGCTCCGTCAGCCCGGGGCTGAGATGGAGGTGCGATTTGATGTTGAGGCACCGAATCTTCCTCTTGATGCTCGCTTTCGTGACGCGCTGGACGATGCCGGGCGGCGGGTGATTGAGTCATTGAATCTCAGTGGTCGGGCAAAGGTTTCGCTGGCCTGCTATCGAGCACCCGGTCCGGACCTGCCAACTGACTTGCTGCTCCGGGCTCAGGTGACCGATTCTCAGATTCGTTTTCGCGGGTTCCCGTATCAGGTGGAAAACGTCAGCGGCTCGGTGGAGTTCGATTCGAAACAGAAGTCCTGGGTCTTTACGGATGTACGCGGGCGGCATGGTGCAGGGCAGTTGGTATGCAGCGGGCAATTCCGCGGACTGCCTGCTCCGGGTGTGCTTGATCTCAATATTACGGCAGCGGGAGCAAAGCTGGATGCGGACCTTTTCAACGCCCTCCCGGAGAGTTCGCGAAAGCTCTGGACCATCATTAATCCGGAAGGCACCGTAAATCTGCGATCTGCGATTTCGTGGACCGCAGTACCTGGCAACCGACCAACTGTGCGGCTGGAGGATGTGCAGGTCTACGACGCTGTTATTTGTCCACGGCCATTTCCTTATCGAATGCGGATTCAGTCAGCGCGGCTCAGTTATGATCCGAACGATCCCCGCGCGGCCGGAAATCAGCACTGCGAAATCCACTCGCTGCAGGCCGACCACGAAGGCTCGGAGATTACTGCGGCGGGCTGGGCGGAGGCCGGGCCTGAGGGTGACTGGCAGCTGCATTTAAGCACCGTCAACGCGCGGGAGCTGAGGCCTGATGACCAGCTGCGGGCGGCCTTGCCTGCCGGCTGGCGACAGACACTTTCGCGTCTTGCACAAACCGGCCGTGTCTCTGTTGAAGACTCTGAGATTGACTTTCGCGGGACGATTGACCCGACATTGCCCGTCACAGCCGCGTGGGACCTGAACCTGCGGCTGGACGACTGTGAGATTTCGGCGGGACTGGATCTGAAACACATCAACGGTCGCGTCCACGCTCGCGGTGTGTGGGATGGAGTCAGTCTGGAAAACAGCGGGGAACTGTCGCTGAGCCAGGCTGAGGTGCTGGACATGGCAATCACCGGGATCGAGGGACCATGGCGAATGACGGACAACGAACTGGTGCTGGGAAACCGCGAGGTGATTCTGGGGCGCGTACAGCCAGGTAATGTAGCCAACGACTCACGCGTTCGCGGTGAAGCGTTCGGCGGAAGCCTTGAAATGGATGGCATTGTCAATCTGGCGGCCGGAAGTGTTTACAGATTCTTTGGAGAACTGAAAAACGCCAGTCTGGAGAAGTATGCGAGGCTGCACGCTCCGGGCCAGGCCAGCATGCGAGGACTCGTGAATTCATGGATGTTTGTCTCCGGTGACGGAAACACGGCGCGGACCATGAAAGGGGAAGGACAACTGCAGATCAACCCCGCCTCGCTCTACGAAATCCCCGTCGTTCTGGAACTGCTCTCAGCAATGTCCCGATTGAATTTCACTGTCTCCAACCGCACTGCCTTCGATTACGCGCTCATGTCGTTCAAAATTCGGGATGAAGCATTTCAGTTTGACCCGATTGATCTTGTCGGAGATTCCATTTCTCTGCGTGGTCGCGGTCGTGTGGGATTTGGCGGAGACGTCGTCCTCGACTTTTATTCACGCCCTCCCCGAGGAACCGGGCTCAGAAATCCACTCAGCGACATTCTGGTCTCCAGTGCCACCCAGTGGGTGACCGTTCAGGTTCGTGGAACAACGTCTCGCCCACAAACCAGCGTCAGCACGAGACCACAGATAGACGAATCCATGCGGCAGTTCCTGAACTCCTTCGAGCCTCGCCCCGGAGCACCACTGCCGGCACTTGAGCTCCCAGGCATGCCTCGAATGACGCCAGGGCCCGCCGCCGGAAGACCTCGTCCCTGAATCTCCCTGGTTTTTATCAGCTCTAACCCTTCACAGAGATCATGGTGCAAATTCTTCAGCTCACTGACCTGCATGTTTTCAGCTCACCCGACATTCTGCTGCGGGGAGTTGCCACGCGTGATTCGCTTCAGCAGGTCGTTCAACACATCAAGTCCCAGGGCTTTACTCCGGATCACGTCATTATTACCGGTGATCACACGCACGATGAGCTGCCGGAAAGTTATGCGGCCGTCGCCGATTTGCTGCATCCCTGGCGGGACAGACTTTGGCAAATCCCCGGCAATCACGATGATCGCACCGTCCTGCGAAACGTCTTCAGCGATCGCATCCCGGCAGGACGCAGCGACCAGCCGGTGACCTTTGCCTTCGAAGCCGGCAACTGGCTGTGTGTCGGCCTCGATACCCACCTGCCGGGCTCGGTCGCAGGACGTATTGGAGCCGCTCAGGTGGACTGGGCACGCCGTACCGTACTTTCCAGCGATGCAACCCACGTGGCCATCTTCTGCCACCATCCACCAGTCACACTCGGCAGTGTCTGGATGGACGCCATCGGTCTCGAGGGACGTGAGATGCTGGAGTTGTGGTGCGCTGATGAACCGCGAATTCGGCTGATCTGCTGCGGCCATGTGCATCACGAATTCTGCACAACGCTGGGCAACGCCATAGTTCTCACCGCACCCTCGACCGGAGTGCAGTTCAGTCCGCGCGGCGATGTGCCCACTTTTGTTCCCGGAGCACCGGGTTATCGAGTGCTTGAGCTCTCGGATGCGGGGTTCAGAACGCGGGTCGAGAGAATTCCGCTGCTGACTATCCCAGGTCTCACGACAAGCTGACAAATGTTCAGTTATTTTGGGGAATCTTGACGACAGCGAAGGTGATGCACAGAATCCGCGGCAGTGCCGGTGACTCAGATTCGTTATCTGCCGTGCGATCACACTTATGAAGTGGCTCTGGCTGACATTCCTGATTGTCGCGATGGGTGCAGCGACGGTATTGTTGGTGCATCGACGAGTGCGCGCCGGGCAAGCGGGCTGGCCGGCCTGGGTCTGTTACCAGATCTCCGTTATGCATCGCCTGTTTCTAAGTCGCTGTCGGCAGAATAACGCATGCACCATACCGGAAACTGGCCCTGCCATTATCGTTGCCAATCACAGCAGCCCGGTTGATCCAATTCTGATATGGACTCGACATTTTGCCGGTTTCAGCAAGCCGCATCTGCGTGTGATCGGTTACCTGATGGCGCGGGAGTACTACGAAAAGCCGTGGCTGATTAACTGGATCTGCAGGGCGATGGAAAGTATCCCGGTGGAGCGAAACGGGCGCGACATGCAGCCCCTGCGGCAAGCTCTGAGAAGGCTCCAGGAAGGCCGTCTGCTGGGGCTCTTTCCCGAAGGTCGTCTGAATTCCGAATCGCCTGATGAACAGCTGCTGCCCGGAGATACGGGTGTCGCATGGCTGGCACTCAAAGCTCATGTTCCCGTGATTCCCATCTTCATCCACCACGCGCCGCGCTCGGAATCCATGGCACGATGTTTCTTCCTCCCGACGCGAGCCAGTCTGACCTACGGGCAGCCACTGGATTTATCCCGCTGGCAGGGCCGCAGTCTTTCGGCAAATGAACTCGCTGATGCCACGGACTTTATCATGAAGTCCCTTGCTGAGCTTGGAAGCCTCCGCTTTACACCCACTCCGCGCTCCACAACAGCCAATGGCCGTGAAACCACCTCCGCCCCTGCTCAAATCGCCTCACACAACACTGATCCGTCTTGACATTCCCAATTTCATCCGGAAGATCATTGGTCCTCCCTCCCTCCTCCCTCACCTTCTGCCGGAAGGCCTCTCCATGCTGCCCCCAGGTGCTCTCTTTCTTGCGGCCACCGCGTTTGCTCTTGCCGCTGTGGATGAACCAGCCAAATCAACCCCGCCGGCCGCGGCCGCCGAAAAGCCGGTTGCCGCTCAGCCAACGGATGCTCAACCACTCCCGGATGGTGTGCAGCGGTTTAACGGGATGCTTGTTGGGAGGCTGATGAAAAGGGACGTCGAGCGAGGATCGTTTGTGGTCGAGGTCGATGCGATCTCGCGTGTCTGGGAAAACAGTCGAGCCGAAAATCCGAAGGCGCTTGCAGGGCGTCGTGTCGAAGTCACTGGTGTCTCCGGCAAATTCCTCGACGTTCTGGTGGTCACACGAATCGGTGAGACGCTGGAGTTTGAATGCCAGCACAACGGTGAAAAGCTGGTTTTTCCGGGCGAACTGCTTCGTAAGGTCGCTCCCTACGCCCCTGAGGACTACCCGGTGCTTCCCGAAGACTTCCGGGGCTTTCGCGGTGTTGTGCAGGCTGAGGTGCTGAAGAAAGACGCAGAATCACAGGAACTCATCGTGCGAATTGATCGCGTGATCCGAAACGCAGACGGTAACGCGGCCCGGAACCCCGCTTCGATTGAAGGCAAAAATCTGCTGCTGGCGGGATTCTGGAATCGACGGGAATTGTTCGCGGGCATCAGAACGGGTGAAAGGCTGGAGGCGGGACTGAATCACATCAGCCGCCGCAGCGACCACGTCTCGATTGCGGATCCCGTACGCAGACTCGATGCAGAAAGCGGCGGACCTGCCCGGAACAAAGGGGCAAAGATGTCTGAAGAAGAAATGCGGGAAGAGAATGGCCGTGCCGCGAAGGCCGATTCTGCCAGCTCAGACAAATCTCCGCAGGGACAGCGCGGCTTTCGCGGAATGCTGGTAGGCCGACTGGTGGAAAAAGACGTTGAACGTGGAACGTTCTCAGTGGAAGTCGATGCGGTACCACGTGTATGGAAAAACAACCAGGCATCCTCACCCCGATCTCTGCGCGGCACCACCGTGGCGGCTGGGGGCGTCAGCGGCAAACTGCTGGACGTACTGCTGCTCTGCAAAGTCGGTGAAACGCTTGAATTCGGCGCCCGTGACGACGGTGCAGAGCGGCTCAGCGTCGTAGAGCTTCTTCGTAAGGTTGGCCCTGTTAAGCCGGGTGATTATCCTGAGCTGCCGGACGGCTTCCGAGGCTTTCGTGGCATGCTGCAGGGACGCGTCATCCGCAAAGACTCAGAGATGCTGGAGCTGGTCGTCGAGGTCACGAAAGTCGGAGAACTCTTCGGTGAAAACCGCGCTGAACAGCCAGACGCGATCGTCGGTCAAAAAGTTATGCTGGCTGGCTTCTGGCAGCGTCGGGAAGCCTTTCAGAATTCTGCCGTGGATACTGTGATTGAATTTGGCGCCGAACATCCAAATCGCCAGACGGATCATCTCACAGTCATCGAAACCGTGCGTCGGGTGGAGCGTTAACAGATGCCGCAATCGACCTGCCTGAGGCTGCCCGTGCTCTGTTGCCTGATACTGGCAGCATTCTTTCGACTGCCTGTCCTGGCCGCTGACATTCCCCTGCACCCGGATTTCCAGAAACACGTGCTGCCGCTGCTCAGCCGCATGGGCTGCAGTGGTCGGGCCTGCCACGGTTCCTTCCAGGGACGTGGCGGACTGCGGCTGTCGTTGTTCGGCTACGACTTTCAAGCGGATCACGCTGCACTCACCGCTCGCGGTGATGAAGGTCCGCGCGTGGATCAAAAGTCTCCGGATGACAGTTTGATCCTGAAGAAGCCCACCCTGCAAATCGCCCATGAGGGCGGCCGCAGATTCACCGAAGACTCCGACGCAGCCGAAATTCTTCGCCGCTGGATTGCCGCCGGCGCCCCAGGAACAAACGCTCCCGCTGTCCTGCGTGAACTTCTCGTCGAACCCTCAGAAGTCGTATTCAGCGATGTCACGTCCGAAACACCACTCAAAGTAACCGCAGTCTGGGAAGATGGCAGTCGTGAGGACGTGACCGCCTTCAGTCGCTTTCGTTCCAACAATGACTCTGTCGCCGAAGTAACCGACACCGGCCTGATGAGTTCCTCGGGCACTGGTGAAACTCATATTGTCGTTTTCTATGACAACGGCGTCACTGCGATTCCAGTTCTGAGGGCCTATCGGCAGACCGCAGCACAGACAAACTCCAGCCAGTCGCAGTCGCCACTGGACCAGATGATCAACGAGCGTCTTGTACTGCTCGGACTGCAACAGGCGGAACTCTGCAGCGACGCAGAATTCCTTCGACGAGCAAGCCTCGACGCCACCGGGACGCTCCCGTCACCCGATGAAGTCCGCGAATTCCTGAAGGACGCCCGACCAGACAAACGGTCTCGAAAAATTGACGAACTGCTCGCCCGCCCCGCCTTCGCGGCCTGCTGGGCAAACCGAATTTGTGACTGGACCGGCTGCAATCCCGCCCAGCAGGCCGAACTGGGTCAGGAAACCGCCGTGCAGTGGGCCGAATGGATCCGGAATCGTCTGGAACGCAACGAGCCATGGGATGAAATCGTTCGCGGCATTGTCCTTGCCAAAGGACGCCGCGATGGTCAGGACTGGCTGGAATATGCGGAAGAAGTCTCGGCCTGCTTTCGCGAGGGAGGCATCGAACGCTTTGCCGGTCGCGCAACCATGCCGCATTACTGGACTCGCCGCAGCATGCAAAAACCAGACGACGCTGCTCAGGCCTTCGCTCAGAATTTCCTCGGTATCCGCCTGCAGTGTGCTCAATGCCACAAACACCCGTTCGCTCCCTGGACGCAGCAGGATTTCCGGGAGTTCAGCAGATTCTTTGAACCCATCAAATTTGGCGTGCCGCCCGAATCTCAGATGGCCTACAAAGAGCTTGCTGGAAAAACCGGCCTGCAGATCCGGGAACCCAGTGCCGGCGCCGCGGTCACGCCAGACCTCCTGCGACAGGCTCAGCAGGGCCGTACCATTCCCTGGCGCGAACTTTACATCCAGCGCAGGGAGACCACACTCTCGCTCGCACTCCTGCGCAGCGGCTCTGTACAGCTCGCACCCAACCAGGACCCACGCGAACTGCTCATGCACTGGATCAGTCGCCCCGATAACCCCTGGTTCGCAAAAGCACTCGTCAATCGTGTCTGGGCCGCCTACTTTCATCGGGGCCTGATCGAGCCGCCGGACGATCTCAATCCCGCCAATCCCCCGTCACACCCCAAACTCCTGCAGTGGCTCGAAGACGACTTTGTCAGTTCCGGCTACGACCTCCGACGACTGCATCGGCTCATCCTCACCAGCCACACCTGGCAGCGCAGCGTTCGCCCGCAACCGGACAGCCCGGACGATCGAAGACACTTCAGCCGAGCAATCCCGAGACGCATGCCAGCCGAAGTCATCTATGACTCCCTGAAACAGTCACTCGCTGCAGCCGACAAGCAGCACGAAGTCCGAACCGATCTGACTCGCAGAGCCATCGGTGACCTGTCCATGCGACTGGCTGGGACTTACGCCATGTCGGTCTTTGGAAAGCCCGAACGAGCGGTCAATTGTGATTGTGAACGCAGCAATCAGCCCTCGCTGCTGCAGGCCGTGTTTATGCAGAACGATCCACTCATCGAGCAGCGACTGGAAGAAAGTGGCTGGCTGCAGCAACTGGCTGCTGACGAAGCCTCCAGCCAGTTGCCCCCTGCAGCACAACTCATCGAGGAAGCGTGGCTCCGAACACTCAGCCGATTTCCGACAACAGACGAACGCGATCGGGCGGCAGAACATTTGGAAAACACCGCGACCGTCAGCGAAGGTCTGAGGGATCTGATGTGGGCACTGCTGAATACGAAGGAATACATTCTGATTCATTGAAGTCAGCGAGGTTAGCTGTGAAGAATCTGTTCGGGGCTGGAACGCGACGGTCATTTGTTCGGGCAGGAGCACTCGGGCCTGCACTGCCACTCAGCCGCCTGCTCCAGGCTGCCGAAAAGAACCCCCGCGGAGACTCGGGTCGGTCCGCAATTCTCGTGTTCCTTGGCGGTGGCCCCGCTCATCAGGATACGTTTGATCTCAAGCCCGAGGCACCCGCTGAATACCGTGGCCAGTTTTCGCCAGTGGCAACCACTGTCCCGGGTATCAGGATCTGTGAACACCTGCCACGACTGGCGAAGCGGGCAGGGCACTGCGCACTCATTCGCGGTTTGACGCACAGCCTCGCCGACCACGGACTCGGTTCACGCTATATGCTCACCGGCAACCTGCCCACTCCTGTGCTTGACTACCCCCTGCTGGGATCGCTCGTCAGCTATGAGCTGCCGGCACCCGAGGATCTGCCTTCGTTCGTTTCGATCGACAGACCCGTCGAAGGCCCCGGTTACCTCGGACCTGCATGGGGACCGCTCTCCACTGGCGAAAAACCAAGGTACGGGCAGCCATTCCGGGTTCGTGGTATTACGCTCGATGGCACGCTGACCGTCAACGCCTTCAATGCTCGCAGGAATCTGCTGCGGGATCTGGACACGGCGTTCAGGGACATTGAATCCGATGACTCTCTGCTGCAGGGAATGAATCAGTTTCAGGATCGTGCCTGGCGGATGATCAGTTCCGCCAGATCACGACAGGCGTTTGACGTGGCAGGCGAGCCGGAAACTGAGATGGATCGCTTTGGCAGACATGAATTTGGTCAGAGTCTGCTGCTGGCATCGCGACTGGTGGAATCCGGAGTGCGGTTTGTCACGGTGCTGCTGGAAGGCTGGGATACGCACCAGGATAATTTCAACACGCTCGCCAGACAACTCCTCCCACAACTGGACCAGGGCCTTGCCGGTCTGCTTGATCGCCTGCATAACCGGGGACTCCTTGACAGCACAACCGTGCTGACCGTTGGGGAATTCGGTCGCACACCCAAAATCAATGGCAACGCCGGTCGCGATCACTGGGCTCAGGCTGCCTGCGCGCTGTTCGCTGGCGCCGGAATTCAGCCTGGCCAGGTGATTGGTCGCACGGACGCTCGCGCCGAAGGGCCCGAGGAGCAGGGATTTTCACCTGACGACGTTGCCGCTTCGTTCCTGACCGCAATCGGCCTGAATCCACACAAGGAGTATGATTCGGGATCAGGACGCCCAATCACGGCAATCCGCGATGGCAGGCCAATACCAGGACTGCTTTCCGGAGCCTGATAACGTTCAGGGAGCAACGGTTTTTGGCTGATCAGCCTCACTGCGAAGCTTCTGAAACACTTCCTGGACGCTGGATGCAGGAATGACGTAAGTCGGAAACCGGTCTGCTCGGGCGATCACAATACCAAGCGTATGCCCCTGCAGATCCAGCAGCGGACCGCCTACTTTTGTGGGGTATACGTCGGCATCGATCTGCAGCACTTTTGGAAAACCGCCCGCATGTGTGTTGGCGAAACGCCCCGGACCCTCGTCGGACCGCATCGTGTCGTACAGGTCCATCAGCGGATTTTCGTTGGTGAATCGCGGCGTCAGTACAAGGTCGATGGTTTCGATCTGCTCTTCCCGCATGTACCGCACAGCGACACGGTCCCCTGGTTTAAAGTCCTGAACTCGCGACATCAGCTGCTCGGCCGTCTGCAGATTCTGGCCACCGATGGACAGAATCACATCATTCGTACGAAGCCCGTTCTTCTCAGCTGCACCGCCGGGAATGACCTGCTCGATGCGAACCCCGTTCTGGTCGCTCTTCGGCCGGATTCCAAGAAATGGGCGCCGTGAGTTTTCCATTTCGTGTTCAACGACACTGATCACCGTTGGGATTGCCGGACGACCACGGGGGTCCTGAACCAGTGCCAATTCCCCGAGCCGACCGGGTTCAGCGCGGAAATCCACGGGATCCAGTTCCTTTGCGTCCACTTTGAGCAATGCAAGGTCAAAGGAGACGTCGCGGGCGACTTCCTTCGCGGCAAACCGGCCGCCTCTGGGCACGACCACTTCAAGCTTGATCGCCTTGTCGATTTCTGAGGCTTTAGTGAGTATGTAGCCGTCGGCCGACATCACAGTACCCAGGCAGAGCAGGGGACCACCATCACGCACGGCGACGACATCATTGCGGTGTTCGTCGGCAAGACCCGTGTACAGTGATAACTGGTCGGCCGCACGCTTTTCATTGCGGCCAATGGGGCGTGTGTCGCTGAGCTGCTCAAGGATTTCCCGCTGACGACGTTCGTCCTGTTCCAGGTTGTCTTCCCGGGGACGTCTGTCGCTGTTGTCGCTGTTGTCCTCGTCGGAGTTCGCTCGGGATCCGGTTGTCAACTGGACCAGCGTTTCTTCAGCCCCGCGGCGAATCTTCAAGTCAATCGTCTGCTCGGACTCCAGCAAAGCAAGAATCGTGGCCAGATCCAGACGATCCGCGATGCGACCACCGGCAATCTGCAGCAGCACGTCGCCTTCCTTCAGACCAGACTTTTCCGCGGGCGATCCAGGAATCACTTCATCAACCTGAGGCACAAAGTCCTTCCAGCGGAGTTGGACGCCGAAAAATCCGGATTCGACCAGACCGTTGTCGGCGGCTCGGAGCGATCCCCAGCGGTCGCCGGAGAGCAGGCGATCCCAGTCGTTATGAAACGCATCAATGGCTACGTGACGGTTTTCGATGATCAGACTGGTGATCATGCTGTGAATGCCGATGACTCGTCCTTCAAGATCGAACAAAGGACCACCGGAATCACCAAGCAGAATGGCGCAGTCAGAGACGACAGTGCGGCTGCCGACCGACAACACTCGGCCGAATCGCACGGGAGCTTCACGATCCTGACGGTAGCCGCCGGGGTGCCCCATCGCGAAACACCACTGGCCAGCCTGAGTGTCGGATGTGCGGCCCATGGGGGCAAAGGGAAATCCGTCGCCCACCCGCGAGGGTTCAGAGATTTTCAGGACCGCAGCATCAGCGTCCGCGTTGCGTCCGAGCACTTCTGCCTGGTACTGGCTGCCGTCGGGAAACAAGACTGTTACGGGCCTGGCAGGAACACCTGGACCACGCCGACGAGCACCTCTGCGGCTGTTTTCGACGACGTGAGAAGCAGTCAGGACGATTCCGTCTCTGCTGACGATCACCCCGCTTCCAACACCCATACCGTCAGCCACACCGACGACACAGCCGCGCACTTTGCCCACGGCGTCGAAGAGCTGTTGTTGACGCTCCTGAAGTGGTTGGGGCACTTCGGATGAGCCGGCAAAAGCGGCCGAGACAGAGTCGAAGCCGAGAATCAGCATCAAACCGACGGGAATCAGAAAGCGTTTCATTGACGGCTCCGGAGTGGAGTGCCCGAGTCGAGATTGCAGGGACGAGTGGGTTCGGCATTGCCTCCGTGCGCTTCCCGGATTCCCATTGAGCATTTTTCGGTCCGAAGCGGAAAAACGCGAGCGAAAATCCGGTGAAAAGTCCACGATTTTCCTGCATTTTTTGCAGCCCTGCAAATTCGCTGCTCCAGCCTGCCTGAGACGGCAGCAGTGACTGGCATCCGCGACATGAACCCCGCGGTGTCTTAGACGATTTCCAGCGGCTGGCTGCCGGGAAATTCAACAGGATTGCAAATTTTGGGGCATTTCCGCCGCATCCTCGATCTCTCAGTTCGCCGCAGCTTCGCTTTTCGTTTCCGGACCGAAGCAGATCACTACGAGGCCGATGAGATAAATTGTGGCCAGTATGGATCCGGCACGTGAAAAATCATTTTCGAACACGGCCATGAGATTGGCCGTCTGAAGCCCTCCCACTGCGGCCAGAATACGGCCGAAGTTGAAGGAAAAACCCTGTCCGGTCGCACGCACGGATGTGGGAAAGAGTTCTGGAAAGTACAGTGGAAAAAAACCATAAAATGCGGCCGTGATCCCACCTGCAAGGAACGCAGCAAACAAAAAATTGGTGTCAAATACTGCGTGCCATCGGTAGAAGTAAACTGCAGAGGCAAACGATGCCCCGCACAGCAGCGCATAGGTGAGGCGACGGCCAAACCTGTCAGCGGCGACCGCCGCCAGGATTGTCGACAGAATTGCTCCGCAGGCTGTCGCAAGTTGGGTAAACGCCGCGGCGTGCTTCGATATGAAGGCCTGGGGGTCAGCCTGTGGCAGTGTTGCAGCCCATCGCGGAGCCCATTGGATGGATCCCCATGTTCCCAGCAAAGCGACCCCGGCAAGTCCAGCCCCCAGCAGCATTCTCTGAATCACCTGAGTTCGCTCGAATTCCGTCACCTGACCGTCCGCCTCTGCGCGGCGAAGGTACTGCCGTACTGGATACAAAAAACCGCCGACCGCTCCGGCCAGCCCAGCGATCGTAATACCGGCAGAAAGAACCCAGTGCAAGTAATGATCACCAAGTGGCGACCAGACAACGATAATGCAGACAGCAGACGCGCACCCCGCAAGCACACCCAGTAAATCCGAATTATTCCAGTTTGAAGTTTTCCCCGACGCGTGCTCCTCTTCCCAGCGAGAAGATTCCGGGACAAAGATCCGAATGAAAAAGATCAACAATGCGGGAAGGGCACCGCTGATCATCAGGAATCTCCACGCTTTGTTTCGTGTGAGTTCATCCACCATTTCTGCCGACAAACCAACCGCTGACAATAAGGCCTGCAACTCCGTCACCACTTCCGTCATCCAGATGCTGAGCAGTGCCACCATGAGGAATCCGACGTTTGCGGCCGCGCCGATCAGTCCCGCTATGAACGCCCGGCTCTTTCCCGGCCAGATCTCGTTCACCAGCGCAACCCCCAGTGACCACTCGCCTCCCATTCCCAGCGAAGCAATAAATCGCAGCACTGCAATCTGCCATGCGGCGCTGGCCCAGCCACACATTCCGGTGAACACCGCGTATGTGAGGATACTGAGCGACATGGCGCGGACGCGGCCAATCTTGTCTCCGAGCCAGCCGAACAGCACCCCGCCACTGGCAGCCCCAACCAGAAAGACAGCCATAATCACGCCAAACCACTGCGCAGCAGCCTTGTCGTTCGCTGTCGTCCTGAGCAGATCTTCGAGTGCTGGCCGCCCAATCAGCGGAAACAATCCCATCTCAAATCCGTCAAACATCCAGCCCAGCAAGGCCGCAATCAACGTTGAATACTGGGCAGTCAGGCCACGGTTTGCGACAGGTGCAGAATTGGTCATGGTCAGGCGATTCTTCGAGCGAGGCGATTGGGGGCGGGAAAAGAACCGGGGATCGTCGACGCAGCCTACAACAGATTCCCGCCGGAAACTACACTGCCGATCGCGGGAATTCCTGAGAATCCTCGGGAAGCCCGCCACAGGGATGCTGCGACCGCCCGTCCATCACACTTCGCTGCCTCGCTCCTTACTCCTATGCCCAGCCCTACAGCCACCCCGACCTCCAGCCCCGCATACATCATCGTCGTTGGACTCGAAGTCCACGCCCAGCTCCGCACTCGCACAAAACTCTTCTGCGGCTGTACCACCGAATTCCGCCCCGACGCCCCCAACACACAAACCTGCCCCGTCTGCCTCGGGCTCCCCGGCTCCCTCCCCGTGATGAACCGCGAGGCCTTTCGACTCGCACTGACCACCGCCATCGCTCTCAACTGCCAGATCGCCCAACATACACGCTGGGATCGCAAACAGTACTACTACCCCGACCTTCCCAAAGCCTACCAGATCAGCCAGTACGACCAGCCATTCAGTTCACGCGGCTGGATTGATATTCCCGCTGGCGACGCCGCAGATTCGCCTCGTCGAATCCGCATCACCCGCGCACATCTCGAAGAAGACGCAGGCCGCAACCTGCATGACGAAAGCGGCCGCGGAGCTGACAGCCGAGTCGATCTGAATCGCGCCGGAACTCCTCTGCTCGAAATCGTCAGCGAACCGGATCTGCGTTCCGCCGCAGAAGCCCGCCGCTGCCTCGAAACACTGCACCAGCTGCTGCTGTTCCTCGGTGTCTCCGACTGCAATATGCAGGAAGGCAGCCTTCGCTGCGATGCCAACGTCAACCTCCACATCGCTCAACCCGACGGCACTCACATTGCCACTCCAATCGTCGAACTCAAAAATATGAACAGCTTCCGCAACGTCGAACTCGCCGTTGAATACGAAGCCCGTCGCCAATACCAGCAATGGCAGAAAACTCAGCAACGACTCGGAGATCTCCCCAAACAAACCCGCGGGTGGGACGCCGAACGCGGCATCACCTTCAGCCAGCGGGAAAAGGAAGAGTCTTCGGACTACCGCTACTTCCCCGACCCCGACCTCCAACCTGTCCAAACAACAGTCAGCGAGCTCGAAGCCCTCCGCAGTACTCTCCCCGAACCCCCCGCTGCTCGACGCAACCGCTTCTGCTCAATTCTCGGCCTTTCCACCTACGACGCCGATGTGATCCTTGATCAGGGCCCCGAACTCACACAGTGGTTCGAACAGGTGGCAACGCTGTGTCACGATCCCAAAACAGCAGCCAACTGGGTCACCCAGGATATCCTCCGCGACCTCAAAGCCACAGGTACTCCCCTGAACCAGTTCCCAGTCACGTCCACAATCCTTGGTACGCTCCTCGCCTGCATCACGTCCGGCCGCATCACCACCAAAAGCGCACGCGATGTGTACGCCGCCCTCCGCGAAGTCGCGGCTGCCGGCGCGGTGCTGCAGACCGCCGACGTGGAACGCATCATCAGCGAACGAAAACTGGAAATCGTCCGCGATACCGCTGCACTCGATGCCGCCATCGCTGCAGCCATATCAGCCCGTCCCGAAGCCGTTCGCGACTACCGCGCCGGCAAAGGTAATGCTCTCGGTCCACTCATCGGCATGATCATGAAACACGCCGCAGGCGCCGACCCGCGACAAGTCCGGGAACGCTTGATTTCTGCCGTGGAAGCGGGAAATTAAGCGTTTCTGAAGTCCTCCACAATCTCCTTCCCCCTCCCATACCCACAGGTGACCTCGTGAATCGAAGTCTGCTGGTCCTCTGCCTGCTCCTGCCAAACCTGGCACTCCCCGCTGTCGCTCAGCCCTCCCGCGAGACCGCCCAAAAGGTCCTTGCCCGACCCCCGCGACCAGCCCGCCCGGAACTCCCTCCCAGCACGCTGCCGCTGGCCTTCATCAAAGGCGAACGCGTCGCCTTCCTCGGCAACTCCCAGGCCGAACGCATGAATCTCTTCGGCCACTTCGAAACTCTGCTGCATACGCGATTCCCCAATCAGGAACTCGTCGTACGTAACTTCGCACGCCCCGCGGAAGAAGTCGGCATCCAGCAACGCTCAGCTGACTACTCCGTCCTCGATGACCCCCAGGCCGCCTTTGGCGCTGATACCTGCTTCTGCTTTTTCGGCTTCAACGAATCCTACGCCGGCCCCGACGGCATCGAGTCGTTTCGCAAAAAATACAACGAATACCTCGACACCATCGCCAAACGCTATCCCCGCGATGACTCCGGCGCCGCTCCACGATTCATCCTCGTCTCACCAGTCGCCTTCGAAGCCACCGGCGATCCGCTCCTGCCCGATGCTGCTCCCATCAACCAAAACCTCAGACTCTACTCCGCAGCTGCCGCCGCTGTCGCTGCCGAACGCAAAATTGCCTTCGTCGATCTTTTCGACGCCACCGACAAACTGCTCTCCGCACAGCCCGGAATGCAGCTCACAATCAACGGCTGCCACCTCAACGAAACCGGTGATCGCGAAGTCGCCCGCATCATGGATCAACTCATGTTCGGCTCCGCTTCCCCCGCCAGCTTCGGCAGCACCCCCTACGAAGCACTCCGAGCAGCCGTGAATGATAAATCCTGGGTGCATCAACAGGACTACCGCATGCTCAATGGCTGGTACGTCTACGGCGGTCGCCGCACATGGGACACCGAAACCTTTCCACTGGAATACCTCAAAATCCGCAAAATGGCCGAAGTCCGCGATCGCCGCATCTGGGACATGGCCCAGGGAAAACCAGTGCCGCCCACCATCGATGATGCCGCCACCGGTGAACTCTTTACCCCCAAAACTCGCTTCGGAGAACCCCGCCAGAAATATTCAGAATCCAGCGAACTGCGATATCTCAGCCCCCAGGATCTGATCCAGCAGACCCAGGTACCCGAAGGTTTCCAGATGCGGCTGTTTGCAGACGAAACCATGTTCCCGGAACTCGCCAAACCCGTGCAGCTCAACTTCGACAACCGCGGACGGCTCTGGGTGTCCTGCATGCCCACGTATCCGCAGTGGAAACCAGGTGATCCACCGGCGAATGACCGACTCATCATTCTTGACGACACCAACAGTGATGGGACCGCCGACAAGTGCACCGTGTTCTACGATAAGCTGCACTGCCCCACTGGGTTCGAATTCTGGAACGGTGGAGTGCTCGTTGTTGATCAGCCGCGAATGCTCTTTCTCAAAGACACCGACGGCGATGACAAAGCCGATCTCGTCGTGCACCTGATGGATGGCTGGGCCTCCGACGATACCCATCACACCTGCGGCGCCTTTGAATGGAGCCACGGTGGCAAACTGCACATGCTCGAAGGCATCGCCACCAGCACCACTCTTGAAACGCCCTGGGGGCCACATCGCAGTTTCGGTGCCGGCGGCGCCTACGTCATGGACCCGCGGACGCTCAAAATCCGACAGTTCTCTCTACCCGGTCAGTACAATATGTGGTGTTACGTCTTCAACGGCTGGGGACAAGGTATCGTTGGTGACGGAACCACCGCCAATCAGGCCTGGGACACGCCGCTGTCCGGAGCCCAGTTCGGAGGTCGCTCGGGACTCAACTTCGTCTTCAACAACGAAGGTATGCGCCCCGCACTCGGCAGCGAATTCCTCGTCTCACGCCACTTTCCCGACAACGTCCAGGGCCAGTTCACCTATGCCTGCGTGATCAATATGAATGGCCTGCCACGGTTCAGTGTTCAGGACAGCGGTGGTGGCTATGCCGGTGCCCGCCTGAAGAAAGCCGATGGATCACCAGACGATCTCATCCGCTCCGCTGACAAACACTTCCGCCCCGCCGATCCACAAATGGGCCCCGACGGAGCTCTCTGGTTCGGTGACTGGGCCAATGCGCTCATCGGCCACATGCAGTACAGCCAGCGCGACCCCAATCGTGATCACACCCGCGGCCGCATCTACCGCCTTGTGTACCCGGACCGATCACTGGTGACTCCTGTCACACAGCACGGCAAGCCAGCTTCCGAAATCCTCGAACAACTCAGGGAATACGAATGGCGCACTCGCTATCGTGCCCGCCGTGAGCTGCATGGACGCCCAACGGCTGACGTGATGCCCGCTGTCACTGCATGGCTCAAGTCACTCAAGCCGGATGACCCCGAATATGATCGACTCCGCACCGAAGCTCTCTGGATCCAGCAGTCACATCATCAACTGG
>JBJTOP010000121.1:0-12019 GCA_046074645.1 Planctomycetaceae bacterium
TGCAGAACATCGCCGGGGGCTTCCGCCCAGCCGCTGGTCAGCCGCTGGTCAGCCGCTGGTCAGCCGCATTGCGGCAGCCTGCGGGCGAAGAGCCCTGCAAACGTCTTACCCACGCACTCGACAGCGCACGCACCTTTGGTGCGGAACATCGCCGGGGGCTTCCGCCCAGCCGCTGGTCAGCCGCTGGTCAGCCGCATGGCGGCAGCCTGCGGGCGAAGGGCCCTGCAAACGTCTTACCCACGCACTCGACAGCGAGCGCACCTTCGGTGCGGAACATCGCCGGGGGCTTCCGCCCAGCCGCTCGTCAGCCTGCGGGCAGGCAATAAAAAATCGCCACGAGATTTTCAGTAAATCCCTGTGGCGATTGATTGTCCCGGGCGGGATTCGAACCCACAACCTTCGGCTCCGGAGGCCGACACTCTATCCAATTGAGCTACCGAGACGGGGATGGGATTTGCAATCGATCCCCTTGCACTGATTATCGACAACCGACTCGGAATTTTCAAGTGTTACCGATGAACCCCCGGAATGTTTGTTTCGCAGGTCGGACTGAAATCAGGCGTTTGTCGAGTTGGCGGACACGGCATTTGTGCGGAACGCATTGCGAATCGCATTCACTGCGTTTGAAAATACACACCGACGTTATTGCCGTTGGCTCGCTCAGACAGGCCTCGCTGGTCTGCGGTGGGAGTGAGCAGTTTCAGGCCGTTTCCGACCGGGCGGTTGAGCAGTTCGGCCTTGTCTTCGTCCGGCAGTTGCGCGTTCCACCAGCAGAGTGTGGACGAGCCGCCGCCGTCCATATTGATTCCGTCGTCAGCGCCCAGTTCCAGCAGCCACTGGCCGAGCTCTGCCGTGGTCGCTCCCTGGCTGGAATGACGTCGGCCATCGACGACCAGCACAAGCAGCCACCGGGCGTCTGCGGACAACCCGAGTGCTGTTCGCGGGTGGAGGTCGTCTCCTGAGGGCTGCACGACTCCATCCAGCAGACAGAAGCCAAAGCCGCTCACCGCCATTTCGACGCCTTCAGCGGGCGTTGCCGCATCCGTCACCGTCATGCGGCTGGTTCCGGACGTCGTGCGAATAAACGATGGCGTACCGGCACCCTGGGATACCAGTTGCCCGTCTCGTACTGCGAAGCCCTGAAGATTGGTTTCGGTTTCCTGATCGAAGGGCACAGGCCACGGGGAAAAGGCGTCCGCGTTGAAGGCGAGGACCACCGGCCGGGAACGTTCACGTTCGGAACGCAGAAAGTTGCGGGCCGTCTGGCGAAGCGTTTCTCGGACATTATTCTGCCAGTTGTCAAGGCGGGCTGTGGTCGTCAGCCTGAGCCCTGGCTGTTGCAGATCGATGCGGGCGACGTGGCGGCGGATGGGCCGCGTGGCCGTCAGCGAATCCTGATAAAAACGGATGCCGGGTGCGAGCTGTCGGGCTGCGTTCCAGTCAATCTGGGCAGCGAGTGGGTTGTGTGCCGTCAGCAGCAGCCACAGGAGTCCGGAATACAGCAGCAGCATCGACATGCAGACGCTTTCCCTGTGTCAATAGAATTCGGTTGTAATCACCAGCGGATTTCGACGACAACTTTTGCTGCATTGGCTCCTTCGGGCAGCTGGACGAGCAATTCCTGGCGGTTGGCTGACTGTCGCAGAATCGGCAGCCCGCCAGTGATTGTGTACTGGACTCCGTCGGAGACGAAGCTGCCGCCGCTGTCGGTGATCTTTCCGGCGGCAATCCGCAGCCAAAGCCCGCGAAGGGGACTTGCGGATTTCAGTTCCAGAGTGCGTTTGAGCCCGAAATCGGGGGAGTTGGCAAGTGGTTCGATGGTGTCGAACAGTTGCCGATCCTGCCAGTCAATTCGGAATGTGGGCAATCCGGAAGGGCTCAGGCGATAGCCGCGAAACTGATAACCCAGTTCGCGGGAATTCTTAGCGGGCCACGTTTCATCGAGTGACGCGAGTGCTGCGACGGGTGGCCCCTGTGGGAGCGTCATCACGTGATCTCCGAGCGGTGACTGGAATCCCGGTCCGCGGTCCACCCAGTGTTTGGCAGCATCAATGAACGCTCCGTGCCAGATGAGTCGCGGAGTCATGTGTTCGGCATCCCAGGCAAAGTGAACTTTCTCGGGGAAGCCAACTGCGATGCCTCGGGGCGACAGTCCTTCGATGAAGTTGCGGTAGATGAGTGGTCGTTGTTCGGGCAGAAGGACGATCGACTGGCGTTCAAGTCCCGAGGGTACTTTGGCACGATTTCCATCCTGAAGATAGCGCCAGATGGCCTCGATCTGCTGTGCGGAATTGCCGTCGAGGACATGAGGAATAATGGAATTGCCTCCGGGCCATGCGGCGGGCATTCGCGTTCCTGGCCGGTACTTTTGTGGATCAATCAGGTAGCGGTGGAACCAGTCACGGCGGAGGCGTTTGGTCATGGTTGTCATATCGAGCGACTGCAGGCCGGTTGCGGCAAGGTTGTCGAAGCGGTGGCATTTGATGCAGGACAGGGCTTTGTCGCCCACAAGCAGTCGCGCGTCGGCTTTGATGCGATGGTCCGCTTCGGCAAATTCCGGTACAGCCACTTCGGTCTGGCGGTCTGTGGCCAGCCGGGGCACGAGGACGTCTGCGTGCTGTGCTCCGAACGCTGGCATGCGCGTGTGCATGTAAGGGCGGTCTTTGCCACCTTCAATGAGCAGTCGGCGGAGCCAGTCTTCGCTGAGTTTGTCGCCGGCACCATCGAGCGGTGGAGGGACGCGGCCTTCGTCACCCATTTCGGGAATGGTACCGGTGAAGACGTGATTCAGAGGTTCGGAAGGACCGCCGATGCCACCGCGTGAATGGCAGGCGAAGCAGTTCAGTGAGAGCATTACGGAGCGTGTTTCGGCGGCCGGAGTGGTCGCCACGGACGGTGCCTGACGCGCCTCGGTGATGGCGGCCTGCAGGTCGGACCGCTGGCGGTTGCTGAGCGTAAAGCGGGGAGCCTTGTCAGAGGAAACGGCAAGGCATCCGGAATCGGGACGCGCGTCTGCAAACGCCGGGGCTGGCGAGGCCAGAGCAGGCTGCAGTCGCTGGTCTCCGTCTCCGTGCTGATGGCAGGATGCGCAGCCGAGTTGAGTGAAAAGCAGACGACCTTTGGCGATGAGTTCGGGGCTGGGTGGTGCGGCGGTTTTTTCCTGGGGTTTTGGTGGATCGCGGGTGAGCGTCACACTGCCCGAAAGTGGCTGTCGGGGAAGTCCTGGTCCTTCAATCTCCACCGTGAGCTCTTCGCCTCCACCCTTTTCAAAGAATTCCACAACCACCGTGTGGCTGCCGGCTTTGAGAGTGATCACGCCGCTGCGGCCGACGGTCGGATGAATGCCGTCGTTGTTGACCACTTCCTGTTCGTTCACGAGTACTCGTGAACCATCGTCGGAGCTGGAATGAATCCGATATTCGCCGGCAGTTGCAATCTGCAGATACCCGGAGAAGCGGAGGGCGTAGTCATCGCCGCGGCTGGCCGGGCCGGCAGAAAAGTCGGTGGTGGTGCCGGTGCTGACAGGTTTCAGTTTTGTGAAGTCAGGGAGTTTGTCCCAGCCGCCTTCGAAGTATTCGTACTGAATGCTGCCTTCCACTCGGACGTCTTTAAGCAGAAAGCTGGCGATGTCGCGAGCGTCTTCCGGGGACAGTCCCAGCGATGGCATACGGCCGGAGGGACGGATGGTGTGTGGTTCACGGAGGAAAGCGATCAGTCCACCGAGGTGATATTTTTCGTGGAGCGGCCCGAGGGGCATCAGAAAATCGGGACGCTGAAGAGCGGGCGCGGTGGCATCTTTGGGGGCATCTTCTTCATCGGGATTTGGCGGGGCGAGTCCCCGGCGGATGGCGATGATGGCTTCATCAGATCGCAGGTCCCCGTGGCAGGCAGCACAGCCGATGCGGTGGTACTGTTCCTCGCCGCGACGAATGGCATCGGACGAGACAGCCTGCGGCCGCCATGTACTTCCGGCAGTTACAAAGGCAGTCAGGGCATCGAGGTTTTCAGGGCTGCCAGCCGCGGCGGGGATCTGAGGCATGGCGGTGCCAGGCTTCTGCTGATGTGGATTGGTCAGAAAGCGCCGCACGTGCTCAGGGTTCAATCGACCGGTGGCTGCGGTAAGTATTGGAGCCTGACGTGGAGCCACGGTGAGGCCAGGGAACGTGCCGTGACAGGACTGGCAGTTCATCTCCGCGATGAGCAGCCGACCGGCTTCTGCCGGTTGCAGATGCTCGGCGCGAAATCGGGAATATCCGGGTACCAGTGTTTCCGCGGGTTGCGGAGCCGCCTGCTGAGCTGACACGCGGGATGTGCAGCAGAGGAGGATGAACACTGTCAGAATCGCCAAACGTCGGGAAGGACCTGGTGCCATGATGGGTTGCCGGGAGAGTTGAGACACTGGCCGCTGATTGTCCCCGGCACCGATCCGATCGATGCCGATACGGGGACAGGCGTTTCTGCCAGTGCACGGATGATGAAGAGGAATCGCTGGGAAAGCAACCGTCCGGGCGCTTGCAGCCTGACGGTTGCATTGCCAGCCCCGCAGCGGGAGAATTCACCGCAACGGCTGTAACCGGCAGAAGCCATAACCTCCGCTGCAGCAGTTCCCCCTTCCACAGCATCTCACCCGGAACCGACTTCCCATGTCGTCTCTGCTGCTTGTCGCTCTTTTCTTTCAGTCCCTCGAGGAACGGCTCCTGCAGGAACCCGCTGCGGCACTTGCCAGTGAAGCACAGGAACGCGGAGATGCCACCCGCGGTGCTGTCGTGTTTCATCAGCAAAGCCTGCAGTGTGCAGTCTGTCACGCGGCTGGCCAGTCGCTCCGACCGCAGCTGGGCCCGGACCTCACACAACTGCCCGCGGACGTCACACCGGAACAGCTGGTCAATTCCATCCTGCGCCCCTCAGCATCGATTCGCAAAGGCTACGAGGCCGTCACTGTGGTGCTGCAGGACGGCAAAGTCCTGAACGGGCTCATCACTTCACGCACACCCACAGAACTGCTGCTTCGCGACGCGGCCCGTCCCGGTGAAACGCGGACTGTGGCCATGATCGACGTCGAAGAAATCAGCGAACTGAAAACGTCGCTGATGCCCGCGGGTCAGGTGAACCAGCTGGCCAGCCGCCAGCAGTTTCTGGACCTCGTTCGTTATCTTCTGGAACTGCAGTCCGGTGGCAGCGACCGTGCCCGACAACTTCTGCCTCCCGCGGAACTGCTCACGGTGCAAATCCCGGAATACGAAAGCCACATCGACCATGGCGGTTTCATTCGCGGCCTGGATGACGCCGCGTTTGAACGCGGAGCAGCCATTTATCAGCGCGTTTGCCGCAACTGTCATGGCACACACGATCAGCCCGGTTCGCTCCCCACTTCTCTGCGATTTGCCGAAGGCCGATTTCGCAGCGGCAGCGATCCATGGACCATGTACCAGACGCTCACCCGTGGCTTCGGCCTGATGGCCGCTCAAACTTGGATGGTGCCCTCGCAGAAGTACGACGTCATTCATTACATTCGTGAAAGCTATCTCCGCGAACACAACCCGGGCCAGTATGTCAATATTACGGATGCTTATCTTGCGGGGTTGCCCAAAGGCGACGTGCGCGGCCCTGAGCCGTCGGAGATTCAGCCGTGGAATGCCATGGACTACGGCCCTTCGCTGGCTCACACGATGGAAGTCCCCGGGCCACTCCGCAACATCGCTCAGAAGGGACTTGCAATTCGCCTTGACACCGGTGCCGGAGGTGCTGCCCGCGGCCGCCACTGGATGCTCTACGATCTCGATACGCTCAGAATGGCGGCTGCGTGGAGTTCGCAGGAAACCGGAGATTCCGAGCGAAATCTTCTTGACTGGCGCGGAATTCAGTTTAACGGCGAACACGGCATTCATCCCAGTATCAGCGGTCGTCAGACGGCATCCGTGAGCGACGGCCCGGGCTGGGCCAATCCGGAAACGGGCAATTTCTCTGACGACCAGCGCGTTCAGGGACGCGATGGCCGTCGCTACGGACCGCTCCCGCGCAGCTGGTCCCGCTTTCGCGGCCAGTATCACCACGGTGCCGATGTGGTGCTGTCTTTCGAAATCGATGGTGCTGAGGTCCTTGAACGCCCGTCGGTGATCATTGAAGAGAAGGCTCCGCCCACATTCCTGCGGACATTCAATATCGGTCCCCGTCGCCACGAGCTGGTGCTCGCCGTCGCTCAACAGCCCGACTCAGCACTCGCGCTGCGACCGAACACTGCCGGAGTTCGCTTCGGCCAGCCTGCCGTGGCGGCTACCGATTCTGCCGCCGCATCCAGGCCGCTGATATTCGACGGCAGCACCTTTGTGGAAGTCACCGACACGACCGGGATTGATCTGCAGCAGGACTTCAGCATCACAGCTCGCGTGCGTACCGATTCCGGCGGAACCCTGCTGGCGTACGCGCGGCCCGGTTCCAAATGGACCCCCGACGGGCAGACGTTTTTCATCCGCGACGGTCGGCTTGGGTTCGATATCGGATGGGTGGGCAATGTCACTTCGCTGCGGCGAGTGAACGATGGCAAATGGCACTTCGTGGCCGCCACCTGGTCGCGGGAAACCCAGGAACTCGAACTCTGGATTGACGGCCAACTTGATACTTTCGCTCGGCTGGCTGCCAAAGGCCCGCTGGCCGACGGGGTGCTGCGGATGGGATTCACAGCCACAAATTTTCCGCAGCCTCTGAGCTTCTTCACGGGTGATCTGAAGGATGTGCGGTTTTTCAGACGCCGCCTGCAGAGCGAGCTGCAGTCAGAAGTACAAATTGCCGCCACTACGGAAGGACTTGCAGCCCACTGGCCGCTCGAGTCCGTCACCGCTTCCCGCACACCTGAGTTCTCTGCGAAGAAACGCGACGGTCAGGTGCGTCAGGGAGACTCAGTCTCTTCGGGTCGCCCCGAGCAGCCGCTTGAAGCCGGTGTCATTCCGGCGTTGCCAGCAGCGGCGTGGGATGTGGTTGAGGATCGACTGTGCCTGCGAATTCCTGCGGGAGATCAGCCGCTGAAGTTCACAGTCTGGCTACGTTCTGAAGGTACGGCGGCCGCGCCCGCGCCAACCGCAAGTTCTCTTCGTGCGACGCCCGCAGTTGTCGATCCCGCTGCGGACCTCTCCCTGCTGACTCGCGGTGGTCCATCCCGCTGGCCGCAGCAGCTTGTCACTCGCATCGCCTCCCTGAACGCAGGTCGCGGATTTGCCGCAGATCTGCTCACAGCGCCCGAAGCCAACCCGTGGCTGGCCCAGATGCGGTTTACCGGTCTTGATTTCCATGCAGACGGCAGGCTGGCCGTGTGCACGTGGGATGGTGATGTGTGGACGGTCTCCGGGCTCCCGGACGGACCGGAGCTGAAGTGGCGGCGAATCGCAACGGGCCTGTTTCAGCCACTGGGACTGAAAATCGTCAACGATCGTGTTGTGGTCACCTGCCGCGATCAGCTGGCTGTGCTGCATGATCTGAACGGGGATACAGAGACGGACTTCGTGGAATGTCTGAATTCGGATCACCAGGTGACAGAACACTTCCACGAATTTGCGATGGGGCTGCAGACGGACGCGGAAGGCAACTTCTACTATGCCAAATCCGGCCGGCACGCACTGGAAGCTGTGGTACCGCAACACGGAACCCTGCTTCAGGTGTCCGCTGATGGCAGCCGCACGCGAATTCTGGCCAACGGCTTTCGCGCTGCGAACGGCGTCTGCCTGAATCCAGATGGATCGTTTCTTGTCACGGACCAGGAAGGTTTCTGGAACCCCAAAAACCGCATCAACTGGGTCACCCTCTCGCCTGACGGCCACCCGAAGTTCTACGGCAATATGTTTGGCTGGCACGATGTTCAGGACGCTTCGGACGCCGCCATGGAGCCGCCGCTGTGCTGGATCACCAACGAATTCGACCGATCACCCGGTGAACTGCTGCGCGTGGACAGCGAACGCTGGGGACCGTTCAACGGATCACTCCTGAACCTGTCCTACGGAACCGGGAAAGTGTTTCTCGTACCCTATGAACATCGCGGGGGGCGAGTGCAGGGGGGGATGGTTCAGCTGCCGCTGCCTGCATTCCCCACCGGAGTGATGCGTGGCCGATTTCACGCGTCCGACGGACAGCTGTATCTCTGCGGAATGTTCGCCTGGGCTGGCAGTGCCACGCATCCTGGCGGTCTTTATCGTCTGCGGGCGACCGGAGAGCCCGCGCACCTGCCGGTACGCCTTGAGTCGCTGTCGGGCGGAATGCGACTCGGATTCTCCGATCAGCTTTCGCCGGATGGTTTCTCTGCAGAGGCATTTCAGGTGAAGGTCTGGGACCTGAAGCGGTCAGCTGCTTATGGTTCGAAGCACTATAATGAACGGCCGCTGAGAGTTGCCGGCGCCCGACTGGAAGACAGTGGCCGTACGGTGTTGCTGGACCTTCCGGATCTGCAGCCTACGTGGGGAATGGAAATCACCTGGCAGCTCAAATCGGCCGACGGCACAGCGATCGAGGGCAGGATTCATAATACGATTCACGAACAGTGAGCTGGGCGCAGTGAAGCTGTTTGGGGGGGCGGTCGCGATCAGAATCGAGGCTGCTCTTCCGGTCACACGCCTGACTGGGGCAACAGCGCCTCAAGCAGGTTCGCGAACTTTTCAAGGCACATTTCCCATCTTCCACCTGCCTGCAGCTGCTGCAGAGCATTGCTGGCCATTGCCCTGGCGGAGCCGCAGTCGCGTACCTGAGCCGAGATGATTCGGGCGATCGCGTCAGCATCTTCGGGCGGGAACAACAGGCCGGTGTGCCCAGACTGAATCACGTCTGCGCAGCCGTCGATGGCGGTTGCGGCAACAGGAAGTCCTGCGGCCTGAGCTTCCAGCAGGACGTTCGGGAGTCCTTCCCAGGCGGATGGCAGCACAAACAGATCAGCGGTCTTCATGAGCCGAGGCAGGTCGGAACGCCACCCAGGAAAAGTGACGGCAGTGGGATCCGGAAGTCTGGCTGCCAGTTCCCCGAGCGCCGCGCGTTCGGGACCTTCGCCGGCAATCACCAGGCAAATTCTTCGCGGTTGGGGACGTTGCTGGAGAAGATTGAGCGTCTGGAGCAGGATTTGCGGTGATTTCTGCGGCACGAGTCTTCCAGCCATGAGCAGAACGAAATCGTCGGGCCTGAGGCCCAGTTCTGCCCGGGACAGGGGGTGTGACTGTTGCACCGCATCCACGTCCACGCCGTTCCGCACGACCGCAATCCGGGAGGCCGGAATGCCACACAGGCGGGCGTGTTCGCGGGCCACGGATTCACTGCAGGCGATGCTGAGTGTGGTCAAGCGCCACGTGAGCCGTTCCGGGAATGTGACGCGGAGTCTTCGATCGACGACGCGAATTCCGGAAACACAGCAGCGAGTGCCCGCGAGCAGGGCGGCGAGTCGGCTGATGAGATTTGCCTCGTGGAGGAACGACAGCACGATCTCGGGGTGAACGCGACGAAGGAGCGCCGTCAGTCGCGGCAGTGAGAGCAATGCCGCAGCCCCCCGAGCGTGCAGCGCGGTGACGGGAATTCCGGCGTCCTGAAGCGGTTTCGCCAGCGGTCCCGTGTCGCGAAGACTGACCACATGTACTTTCCAGCCGCGTGCCTGAAGACCGCAGGCGATCCGCACAAAGGCTTTTTCTGCACCGCCTTCATCGAGCTCAGTGATGACCATCACCAGATTCCGGGCTGGTCGGGAAGGTGCTGAAACCGGATTCACATGCGGGCCTGGTTGGCTGTGGAGAGAGAAGTGGTAGAATGCGGTGCGAGATCACCTGATTTTAACAGTATATCCCGAATGCGGCCATTCATGAACGAACCGGATCCTGATCTGCTCTCTGCCTGGCAGTTTGACCTTCCTTCTGAATTGATCGCCGACCGTCCTGCGCCGCGTCGTGACGACGCGCGACTGCTGATCGTCGATCGACAGCTGCAGCAAATCCGGCATTCACACGTGCGACATCTCCCGCAGCTGCTCCAGCGTGGTGACCTGCTGGTCTTCAACAACACCAAAGTGCTCCCGGCAAGACTCTTCGGAATCCGCACAGCCACTGGCGGCCGCTGGGAAGGTCTGTATATCGAGCAAACAACGGACGGCGACTGGGTACTGATGTGTGAGACCCGTGGAAAACTGCAGCCGGGTGAAACCATCACCGTCATCCCAGCCTCACGCTGGGCGGAACAACAGGCCCGGCCCCCTGTTTCGCCCGGCGATAGCTGCTGCAGCCTCGCACTTAATCTGCATCTGCTGACGCGCGGCCCCGACGGCACGTGGATCGCCCGCCCGGAAAGCCAGCGCAGCCCCGCTGCACTCCTCGAAGATTTCGGTTCCCTGCCGCTCCCTCCCTACATGAAACGCAAAGTTGCGGACCAGTCCGACAACGAGCGATATCAGACCACGTTTGCTGCGGAACCCGGCGCCATCGCAGCTCCTACCGCCGGCCTGCACTTCACCCCGGAACTGCTCAACGAATGCACCACTGCCGGCATCCGCCGAACCGAAGTCACCCTGCACGTCGGCCCCGGCACGTTCCGGCCCGTAACAGCGGAACGATTATCAGAACATCAAATGCATGAAGAATGGTGCCGCCTGCCCACAACTGCTGTACAAGCTATCCGCGGAAAAACTGAAGACGCTCGACTGATCGCCGTCGGCACGACTTCCGTTCGCACACTGGAATCCGCCGCTCTGCTGAACAGCGATTTTCCGGAAACCTGGGAAGGCCGCACAAAACTGTTCATTCGCCCCGGCTTCCGCTTTCAGGCGGTGCAGGGACTGATCACCAATTTTCACCTGCCAGGTTCCACCCTGATCGTCCTCGTCGCCGCGCTCGCTGGTCGGGAACTTATCCTCGAAGCCTACCGACAGGCAATTGCAGAACGATACCGGTTCTACAGCTATGGCGATGCCATGCTGATTTTGTAACGCGGGGGCCGTGTTCGCAGCAGCGACTGCCCAACCGCTGGATTCACTGTGCGATTTCGGCATGTCAAATCAGTTCTTAGCCTCGCCCTCTCATGATGCTCCCGCTTTTCAATGTGAATAAGCGATCACCAGGGCCCGGAGGCTGACGGGCGCTTTGGCTACGGCAGCAGGCTCATGTCCGCAAAGACGTCAGCCTGCAGAGACAGCTCGGAATCACCGCTGGAAATGCCGAGGCAGGAACTGCCAAGGTACATGGCACCCAAACGGAAAAGCACACAGCGACGGTCCAGCCACTCTCAACGCAGCTCATTCAGGTGCGACAAAAGCTCAGCGAGGCTTCAGCAGCCAGCGATCAGCTTTTGCACACCTGCGACGATCCCCAGCTGCGAGCGAAGCAGAAAACCGCGAACGGCGAGCTTTCGCTGCTGATCAGACAGCGAAAGGAGCTGGAAACACAGCTTTCTCAGCTTCGCAATCAACTGGAACTGCGGACAGCAGCTGCTGCGAGGGAACCGCATGAACCACTGGCCGCAGGTCTGCGAGCGGAGGCTCAGCAACTGCAGGCACAAGTCGACCGAGGCCAAAAGATGGTGAAGTTGAATGAGCAAAAGAAGCAGGAAGTGTCAGCCCAGCGGGATAGCACCGAACAGCGGATGCGGGAAGCCTGAGCATCGCTCAGCACGATTTGCTCTTTGACAACTGAACAGAATTAAAACAAGTCAGCCGCCGGGTCTGGCAAGCCCGGCGGCTGAATGTGGAGCATCGCAGGTCTGTGAGAGACAGACCCGAAATTTCAAACTCGCGCGCCGAGCTGGGCCCGGCGCAAGTGCTGGGAGAATCGCAGGAATCGCAAACCACGAATCGCAGAAATCGCAACAGAGGGGCAGAGACCGAATCGCAAAGGAATGACTTGAAGACGCGAAAACACTACTCCAACACCAAACGAAAACCGAAGTCGTCGCGACGGTCGTCCGGATTGCCGTTGAAGTAGCGGAACGCACATTGAACGCTGCACCAACTGTCTTGCCAGGAGCCGCCCCGCAAAACACGGGTAGACCCGGAGCCTGGGCCGCGCGGGTCGAT
>JBJTOP010000122.1:0-12840 GCA_046074645.1 Planctomycetaceae bacterium
TAGGCGCAACAAAATTGAACACCCCTGAGATGAACGTTTCATCAGGCCACCCCCGTCCCCTCTCCCCTCGAAGGGGAGAGGGGGGATTGAAGCCGATTTTCGCGCGGATAGAGAGAACTTCAACGCCATTGGGCTCCCGCCCAGCCGCTCAGCCACGTGGCGGCCTGTGATCCCGACTTAGCCCATGCCCTTCTGAGCATACGCCTGCAGCGCAGTCGCAAGGTCGTGGACGATTGCATCCACAAGCTCTTCGGGCTCCAGCACCCGAGCCAGCGGGCCGAAGCTTTGCACCCAGCTTTTCACTTCTTCAAGGTTGCGAAGTCTGAGCAGCAGTGTGAGGCTGCCATCCGGGTGCCGCTCAAGTTCCTGGCTGGGATGCCAGCGCGATTCGCTGACTGCCGTGGCTGCGGAAGCCGAGAAGTGGATTCGCACTCGATGCAGGGTGCGTCCTGAGGGGCTGAAGATGCCAAAGCCCTGATCAAGATACTTCTGGGGATCAAAATCCGCGGGGGGGGCAAAGCGGCGTTCCAGCAGTTCTGCGGCCTGCACGCGGTCAAGCTTGAAGTGCCGCATGGCACTGGCAGCTTCGCTGTAGGCAATCAGATACAGTGCTCCGTGATGATGCACAAGGCTGTAAGGATGAAGGACATAGCAGGAGGCCTCGAGGGCGGCATTCTTGCGATAGGTCAGCTGCAGCACAAAGCGATTGCGGACGGATTCGAGCACTGTTGTGATCAGCTGGCCCCGGCCTGAGTAGTCGCTGATCCCAATCCGCGTCTGGTGAAAGCCTTCAGAAAGCTCCTGCAGCACCGAACGGGATTCACGAAACAGTCGATTTTCCAGCTTTTGAAACAGCGAATGAATGCCCTCGAAGAGCGGTGTGCCGGCGAATGGTTCCAGTAATCGGCGGCCAAGATACAGCGACAGCAGTTCGTCGTATTCAAAGGCGAGGTCGGTGAGCGGGGTTGTGATTCTGAGCAGTCGTTTGCCACGGTCCCCCAGCGTTTCCTCGATTGGAATCCCTTCCTCCTGCAGCATGGCCACATCACGACGGATGGTTTTTTCGCTGAGTTCTTCGGAGCGGGCGAGTTCGTAGATGGAGATTCCCTGCCGATGCCTGCTGAGTTCGCGGATCAATCGAAGTGCCCGCCTCAGCCGGGCAGACCGTGATACTGCAGACATGGTTGGGGACCTGCGGAAGGTCAGAGGGTTACGAAACCATGCAGGCAGCGTAATGAAGAAGCGGGGTCAATGCCAGCAAAATACGCGAACGCGTCGGCGATGCTGGCAGGAATCATCCGACCGGTTACCATTATATGGGCGTATTTGCTGGCGTATTTGCAGGCCGGTGACTGCCCGCTCCCTGACAGTCGCGGCTCGTTCGCGAGCTTGCAGGCGGGTGTTTGCGTGGAATTCCGGAGTGCACTTCAATGGTGAATCATCAGCTCATTCGGGCGTCCGCGGGCAGTGGCAAGACTTACAGACTCTCCGGGCATTTCCTGCGGCAGCTGTTTCTGAAGAATCCACCTGAAACCATTCTCGCCACCACGTTTACTCGCAAAGCCGCCGGTGAGATTCTCGGCCGAGTGCTCACGCGGCTGGCGAAGGGGGCGGAGTCGGACGCGGAGGCGACAAAGCTGGCAGCCGCGCTGGAACTGCCGGCCTTCACCGCCGCCGCGGCCGGCGAACTGCTCACACAACTCACACGCAACCTGCACCGCCTGCGTGTCTGTACGCTGGACAGTTATTTTCAGCAGGCCGCCCGCAGCATGACGCTGGAACTGGGACTGACACCAGGCTGGAGCATTCTGGATGAACATCTCGATCAGGAACTCCGCGAACAGGCCATCGACACGGTGCTCTCACAACAGCTCCCGGAAGACGCTCAGAACCTGATGCACATGCTCGCCAAAGGCCACTCCAAACGCAGCATACGAGACCTGATTGATTCGACAATCAGCGATTTTCACGAACTCTTCCAGCGGACATCCGAGTCGGCGTGGCGGTTGATTCCGGCCGGCCAGCGGCTCACAGCCCAGCGCCAGCAGACCCTGCTTGAAGCGCTGCTTGCAGTGCAGATGACAGATAAGCGATTTCTCAAAGCCCGAGACTCCGACATCATCAATTTCACCGGTCAGGCATGGGATACCTATCTGACCAAAGGCATCGCCACACGAGTGCTGAATAATGAGTCAACCTATTACACCAAACCGCTGGCAGACCCTCTTATCCAGATCTATCAGGAACTGAACCGTCACGCCTGCGCTGAACTCCTGCAGCGCTGGTCCCATCAGATGCAGGCCATTTACAGCCTCATCGCACGGTTTGATCGCGAATATTCAAAGCTGCGGACGGACCAGGGCTGGATGCGATTCAGCGATGTCACGCGGGTGCTCGCACAGTCGGCTGCAGCTGACGGCGAACGACTCAATTTTCGGCTGGACAGCGCTCTTCGCTGTCTGTTGCTGGATGAATTTCAGGACACGTCGGCGGATCAGTGGTCTATCCTTCGCAGGCTCACCGAGTCCATCGTCCACCAGGGGAGCCGCGGAAGCATCTTCTGTGTTGGTGACGGCAAGCAGGCGATTTACGGGTGGCGGGGGGGTGTTGCGGAAATTCTGGATGCCGTAGCGAAAGCTGTGCCCGATATTCAGGAAGCACCGCTCAACCAAAGTCGCCGGTCCTCACCCGTTGTTATCGACACAGTGAATCAGGTGTTCATGAATCTCAATCGCCACGAATCACTCGGCGATCTCCAGCAGGCCTGTCATGGATGGTCAGCGAAATTCCCGGAGCATTCGACGGTACACACGGAGCTGCCCGGCCGCGTCGAGTTTCGCTCATCACCGCTCTGGGAAACCGATGACGAACAGGACAAAAAAGGCCCGTGGTATCACTGGGTCGCCGAACAGATTCGGGACCAGCATCTGCAGACACCCGGGGCCTCGATCGGAGTACTCACACGCAGCAACAAAGCCGTCTCATGGCTGGTTTATGAACTCACGATGCTGGGTGTCCCCGCCAGTGAAGAAGGGGGCACGCCACCGACAGACAGCCCGGCCGTACTCGCCGTAATGTCTGCCCTGCAGATGGCTTCACATCCGGCCTGTACAGTCTCCCGATTTCACGTCGCCACGTCGCCACTCGGACCAGTGATCGGTCTGACTGATTGGGAGGACGACGAACTTGCTGTTACCGTCGCCGATTCGCTCCGACGGAAACTTCTAGAGAACGGCTACGGCAACACCCTCGAAGAATGGGCTCGAGCCGTGGATCCGGAATGCAGTCCGCGGGATCGACTGCGGCTGTCACAGGTGGTTGCGGAAGGCTGGTCTTTCGAAGAGCTGGGATCGCTCGATCCAAACGACTTCGTGCGGCTGCTGGAAAAAAGCCGATTCCAGAAATCAGAACCGGCACCGGTACGTGTGATGACGGTGCATCAAAGCAAGGGCCTCGAGTTTGATATTGTCGTGCTGCCACAGCTCGATGCCAGACTGTTCAAAGTTCCGCGAGCAGCGTGGACCGGACCTTCGCCCGCCGATCCGCCGGATCGAGTCTGTATCTGGATGAACAAGGAACTCTGGACAATTCTTCCTGAAACGCTGCAGGAGACATTCAGGGATACCACGGCTCGCATGGTGACAGAGAGTCTCTGCCTGTTTTACGTGGCGCTGACACGCGCCCGGCATTCACTCCTGCTGCTCACCCAGCCGATCACCGCAAAGAATATCCCCGGCACATTCGCCGGTCTGCTGCTGGCAACGCTGACCGACCAGTCACAGGCAGGCGAATCTCAGTTGCTTTATGAAGCCGGGGACCCAAACTGGTTTTTGCATTTGCCGCAAATGGCAGCAGCACCCGCGATTCCAGCAGCTGCTCAGGCCACGACACACGTTCCAGCCATTCGACTGGCAAAGCCCCTGCACTGCCGTGAACGCGGTCTGCCGCGCCGCACACCATCACAGCATGACCGCGCCGCTGGTGTGGCGGTTGCCGTCGCCGGAACGCTCAGCAGCACTGTCGATGCGCCGCCAGCTCAACGCGCCGGTCGTGGTCGTCGCCCAGCCCCTGCCTCAAAAGCCTCCGCGCAGCCGATTGATCCGCGACTGCGGGGCATTGTGTTTCACGCCGGCTTCGAAACTCTGGAATGGCTGAAAGACGGCGAAACGCCGGATGCAGCGACCGTGTACACGAGGCTCCGGCGACAGCTTCAGGACCAGAGTCTGACGGCCGACCTGCTGCGGCGCCTGGTGGACGAGTTTCTGCAGTCGCTCAGTCTGTCCGCAGTTCGCCATGTCTTCAGCCGGGACGCACTGGGTGGCAGTGCGCTCCTGGCAGGCTGGTGTGACGCTGTACGATCAGGCCGCGCGGACGTGGTGGTGGACTGCGAACGATCGTTTGTGCGAATCCATGACGGCGCGCTGATTCAGGGCACTATCGACCGACTGGTCACGGTGCGCCAAAACGGACGCGTGGTGGCAGCTGACATTGTGGACTTCAAGACCGATCGGATGATCGGTGATGCAGATCTGTGGAGAAGGGAGAAGGTCGAACACTACGCGGGACAGCTGGGGGAATATCGCAGAGCCGTCCGACACATCACGTCATCCCCACAACTCCCCGTCAGTACCCGGCTCCTGCTGCTGGAAGATGCCAGCGTCGTCGAAGTGCCCGGACAATGACTCAGATCAGCTTCCAGCCAGCGCGGTAGTCACGTTTCAGGAAGCGATCGGCGGCCGTGGTGTTCGTAACCCGCATCTCCGCAGCGTTCCATTCAAGTTTCTGTCCAGCCCGGTAGGCGACGTTGCCCAGGTGATTCGCTTCGGTGAGCCAGCCAGCGTATTCAAAATTGCACGTGGTTGGTTCACCAGTGCGGCAGGCGTGAATCCATTCAGCGTGATGACCACGCGATTTCGGAATGAACTGTTCGGGGCGTTTGAAGTCCCGGAACTGGTCCTCGGGAAGGAGCACGTGGCGCCCGTAGTCGGAAAGCAGCATCCCCTTATCACCCACGAAGAGCACTCCGCTGTCCCACGCGGGGATTTTGCCAGTGGTGAGCAGCTCTGGTTTGTGGCTGCCCTGATACCACGTCAGATTGACTTCCGGTTGATCACCAGATGCCTTGTATTCGTAACGAACGTGCATCGAGGCAGGAGCCAGTTCAGGATGCGGCGGCGGGCCAAAGGCTTCAATCGTGCTGGGGGCCTTCAGTTTGAGCGCCCAGAAGGCGAGATCCACCCAGTGGCTGCCGAGATCGGACATGGTGCCGTTACCAAAATCCCACCAGCGGTACCATTTCGGGCCAGGGAAGTACACGTTGTTGAAGGGTCGCTCCGGAGCCGGTCCAAGCCACAGATCCCAGTTCAGTCCGCCGGGAATGGGATCAGCCGTGGTCGGGCGGTTTTCCACATGCACGATATCCCCGTTGCGTTTGGCATCCTCGGCAGATTGCAGACCCCACGCTCGCCCAACCCAGACATGACATTCGCTCACTTTGCCTACAGCGCCCGTCTGAACCAGTTCCACAACACGACGATAGTTGTCTTCGGCGTGAATCTGAGTTCCCATCTGCGTCGCCACTTTGGCTTTGGCGGCCGCTTCACGAATGATGCGAGCCTCCTGCACGTTGTAGGTCAGAGGCTTTTCGCAGTAGACGTGTTTGCCAAGCTGCAAAGCAGGCAGAGTAGCGAACGCGTGAGTATGTTCGCAGGTGCTGACAACGACAGCGTCGAATTCGGAGGCATGATCGAAGATACGACGGAAGTCAATCTCTTTGCGAGCCTGCGGGTGAGCTGCCGCGGCGCGGTTGAGATTGTTTTCGTTGACGTCACAGAGCGCCGCTATGTGCTCAGAAGAGACCGACTGCAGATTTCCGCCACCTCGGCCACCACAGCCAATCACCGCAATCCGCAGTTTGTCGAGATGCGATCGAGGCCGCGGTGCCGCTCCAGGAAAAAGCCCGGCAGAGAACGCCGTGCACAACTGCAGAAAGCTGCGGCGGGTCGTGGAATTCTGAGCATGAACCTGCATGACTGGACTCCGACAAACTCACGTGGCAAACAGGGAAGCTGATGGGAAGACGCATACGCGCCTCAACTCCGAATCAGATGATTCGACGAGAGTCTGATCAGAGCACGTCTGGAAAGCAAGTGCGAAACACAGCCGGGGGCTGGCGACCAACCGCTCAGCCGCAGCCCAGCCGCATGGCGGCAGCCTGCGGGCAAACGGCCCTGCAAACGCCCCACCAACACCCCCGCCCACGCTCACACCGCAGGTGACTGCACTGGCAAAGACGTTCAGTAGATTGAAGGAGGCGGTGGCTGGCTGCCGTCATAATGCAGGAACCGAAAGTCACAGCCTTCGTGAGCCTGAGTTGTCTGCTCCTGAAACAGCTTTCCGTACCCGCGAGTAAACGCGGGTTCCGGCTGTTGCCATCGTCCGCGTCGTCGCACCAGCTCGTCTTCAGGGACATCCAGTTGCAACTTACGGCCGCCTGTGTCGAGCGTAATCAGGTCTCCATCCTGAACGAGTGCCAAAGGTCCGCCGATGAAGGATTCCGGAGACACATGCAGCACACACGCCCCGTAGCTGGTGCCGCTCATCCGCGCGTCGCTGATTCGCAGCATGTCCCTCACACCCTGCTGCAGCAGGTATTTGGGAATTGGAAGCATACCCCATTCAGGTATACCGGGTGCTCCCAGTGGACCTGCGTTTTGCAGCACGATCACATGGTTGCGAGTCAGTCCCAGCGCAGGGTCGTCGATGCGCGCCTTCAGATCGGGATAGTTACGGAACACGGCAGCCGGCCCGGTATGCTGAAGCAGATCGGCTTCGGCCGCTGCCGGCTTGATCACGCAGCCGTCCGGAGCGAGGTTACCGCGAAGCACGGCGAGGCTGCCCGTGGAACACACCGGATTATCTCGCTGCCGAATCACATCTTCGTTCCAGATCTTCGCGTCCCTGAACGCTTCTCCAAGGGTGCGGAATTCAACCGTTCCGGCTTCGGTGTGAAGCAGATCCGGGATTTGCGCAAGCAGTGCGTTCAGGCCACCCGCATCGAAGAAATCAGCCATCACCCAACGACCCGTGGGACGAAGATTCGCCAGAACCGGAGTGCGCTGGGAAATGCGATCGAAATCCTCAAGCGCTAACGTCACACGGCAACGACCTGCCAGCGCCATCAGGTGTACGATGGCGTTGGTGGAACCGCCGAGTGCCATCAGGACGGTGATTGCGTTTTCGAAGGCCGCCTGAGTCAGCAGCTGTGAAGGTCGCAGGTCATGCCATGCCAGTTCCACCGCCGCTCGGCCTGTGGCGCTGGCCATCCGCGCGTGACCGGAATGCGTAGCCGGAAGCGAACTGGCACCGGACAGCGTCATACCCATCGCCTCGGCGATTGCCGTCATTGTCGAAGCCGTCACCATCGTCATGCAGTGACCCGGTGAAGCTGCGATGTGGTCCTCCAGCTGACACCACGCCTCACACGACAATCGCCCTGCTCCCCGCTCCGCCCAGAATCGCCACACGTCCGTGCCGCTTGCCAGCTGTTCACCGTGCCATGACGTGCGATTCATCGGACCGCCCGGCATGACGACGCAGGGCACGTCGGCACTGAGTGCTCCCATGAGCATCGCGGGGGTGGTCTTGTCGCAGCCGGCCATGAGCACTGCAGCGTCCAGCGGATATGTCCGCAGAACTTCTTCCGTCTCCATCGCCAGAAAATTTCGATAATACATCGAAGTTGGCTTCATGAAGGTCTCACTGACCCCCATCACCGGAATTTCCACCGGAAACCCACCTGCCTGCCAGACTCCTCGCTTGATGTCCTCCGCCCGCTGCCTGAAGTGGGCGTGGCAGGATATCAGGTCGTTCCACGTATTCAGGATCCCAACGACAGGTTTGCCCGCAAATTCCTCTGTACCAAAACCCGCCTGTTTTTGTCGTGAACGATGACCAAATGACCGCAGGTCATCCGGTCCGAGATAGCGGTAGCTGCGGAGCTGTTCAGGGGTCAGTCGAGGATTCATGGGGCACACGGGGGGGCGGAAGCAGGTGTTTTTCGGGGAAACAATCAAAGCAGAATACAACACGGGCCGCGAGTTGGCAAAACATCAGTCACCCGTGCTGTGAATCGCACCGCCAACGCGCAGAAACTGCCTGAATATCGTCAGAAAACAGCTGCCAGTGTGGTTCCGTCGCTGACTGTGAATCCAGCACACACGCAGAAAATCAGGCGGAACCTGCCAGACTATTTAAAAGAAGCACTTGTTTCGCAGGACCGCGCACCCACAACCGGAAACTGGCGAATTTTTCAGCCTGACGGCCACTAAACCCGTGTTGCTGGTGATTTCAGCGACAGTTACAAACGGCCGGTCACTGCAGGCTCCAGGCAGCGCCGAGTTTTCGGCTGCCCGGTACTGGTGCCTTCAGGACTTACTCAAAGTGGCTTTGAGTCACGATCCTGGTTTGAGGAACGTCATGAAGATCGTTCGGAACCCTCGTCGCTGGCTGAAGAATCTCTTCCGCACCGCTGCTTCCCTGTCTCTGGCAGCGACGCTGCAGCCTCTGCTTGCGCAGGAGCGAATCATTGCGGAACCTGCCCCGACCGGCTCGGCAACGCAGGCCTTCGGCTTTAACCGCGACGGCTTTGGCGTGCAGGTTCGTGGCGGACACACTGCCGGCGATACCGTCGGCCGCGTCGATTCCATCACGCACCTTGGACTCATGCCGCACTTCAACTTCGGCAATAACCTGATCTTTGGTGACAGCCGCCTGTTTCGAGGAAACGAAGGCGGTATGGGCTGGTCCTTCGGCAGCGGCTATCGCTATTACGTGGAAGACTGGGATGTTGTTGTTGGCGGCAATGGTTATTTTGATCGGGATGATCTCAGCGGCGCCTATCTGCAGCAGTGGAGTGCCGGCGCTGAAGTGCTGGCGCACGCCTGGGAAGCACGCGGCAACTATTATGATACGTTTGGCGACACATTCAGCCTCACAGGACAGTCCGTGAAGGCTGGCAGTGCAGCATTCCAGGGCAATAACCTGACGTTCACCCGAGTTGATGCCTTCACAGAAGGACTCAGCGGGTTTGATTCGGAATTCGGCGTTCTGCTGCCGGGAAACTTCTCCGAGCGAATCGATCTGCGTGCCTTCGGTGGCGGCTACTACTACGAAGGCACAAACCTCGCAGGCTTCTCCGGCTGGTCCGCCCGACTTCAGGCAGATATCGGACGCTTCCTCGAACTCGGTCTGAAACTCACCGACGACGAACACTATCGCACCACCCTGTCGTTCTCAGCTGTCCTGCACACTGGCGGATTTCGCAGCGAAGAACACCTCAAAAGGTCCGCCATTCAGCGATTCCGTGAACCCGTGCGACGCAACATGAACGTTGTCGCTCTGCAAACCAGCCTCGATGTGCCCGGGCAGGTCGCCGTGAATCCGGCAACCGGGCTTCCACTGACGATCGCCCACGTCAACAGCAACGATGTCGGCGGACCGTTCCTCGGAACGGTCGACGATCCCTTTCAGTCGCTCCAGGCGGGACTCGGAGCCGGACGTGACCTTGTCTTCACACACGCCGGCAGTGTCTTCGGTGCCGCTCCGGAGAATGTCGTGACGATGGCTGACGGCCAGCAGCTCGTCGGGGAAGGCTTTGTCGGCACCGCCGCAGCCGGACGCCCAACGCAGTCCTCCGTGACCGTCCGCGCCGTCGGTCAGAACCTGCTTGTCGAACTTCCGAAATCTCCGACGTTCGCAGCCGCCCCGGACCTGCCCCGCCCAATCCTCCAGAATTCCGCCGGCACCGCCGTCACACTCGCTGACAATGTTCAGTTCTCCGGCTTCCAGATCATCAACCCGACCATCAACGGCATCTTCAGCAACGGTGCTGAAAATGTGATCCTCAACGATGTGTCGGTGGCAGGAGCCGGCGTGTCGGGTTTGGTGCTTCAGGCTACAAGCGGCACCAGCGCGATTTCCAATACCAGCCTCACATCCGCGGTCGGAGCCACAGGGCCACTTGTACGCGTCACCGGCGGCTCCGGAGTCATTAACTTCTCCTCCACCGACGCCTTCCTCTTCGGAGCCATCGACAATACGTCACCCCAGGCTGCTCTTGTTGTGGAAAATATGAGCGGTGGCCGGTTCGCCATGTTCCAGTCCCGAGTCACAGACAACGGCGGACAGGGTGTGATCATCCGCAACAACACCGGCGGCGCCGCCACCATCGACAACCTCGCCTCCACCAATGCCGCCACCAACGGTATCTTCATCCAGAACAGCGCTGGTACCTACACCTTCCGCAAAACCAATGCACAGCTGCAGAACGTTGCCATCACCGGCAGCACCCAGCAGGGTATCCTGATCGACGGACTCACCGGCAGCGCAACCTTCAATACACCCATCAGCATCACCGACCGACAGGCAGGCGGTGTTGAAGTCACTGCAACATCCGGCGATGTCACGTTCTCCGATAATGTGATCCTCACCGATCACGTCACCGGCAGCCTCGATTCCGGCGTGTTGATCGACGGACTCCTCGATGGAAGCGTTGTTCAGTTCTCGGAGCTGCTGACTGTCACGTCCACCGTCGTCGCACCCGGATCGGTGCAGCGAACAGAAGGTCATGGCATCGAAGTCGTCAACGGCGCCGCAGGAAGCCTGTTCCGCACCCAGGGCGTGACCACCGTCAACTCCGCAAACCTCGCCGCCATTCAGGTCGACAACAATACGGGCGATGTGGAATTTAATGGTGAAACGCGCGTCTCGAATCGGCTTCAGGAAGGCATCACTGTTGCCGACAACAGCGGACAGGTGCTCTTCGGTGCCCGCAATCCCCGCCAGAATACGCAGGTCGATAACGCTCTGCTCTCACAGTTCGCCGCCATCGAAGTGCTGGCCAACAGCGGCACAGTCTCGTTCGGTGAAGCTACCGTCATCAACGCCCAGGGTAACCCCGGTGGCGGAGCCGGTGTGGATATCCGCAATAATACCGGACTTGTCAACTTCGTCGATATGCAGATTGACAGCCTTGGAGGCACCGCATTCTTCGGCCTGAACAATAACCTCATCCGCTCTCAGGATGGACAGATCCTCGCCCAGGATGAAACCGCTGTGGATATCGAAGAAAGCGGTATCGATATGACCCTGCGACGCGTCGATAGCACCGATGCGCCAGACTACGGTATTCGACTGGTCGAAACGAATAAGGATCAGGGACGGCGATTCGTCGTGCGGCCCACCGCGACCAACACATTCCCCAGCGGCCAGGGTGGCTTGATCACCGGAGCCAAGGGAGACGGCGTCCCGAATCTCGATGCTGCCGGTATTCTCCTCGTCAATGCCGGACGCGTCGAAATCCGCGAAATGACCCTCGATGACAACGAATATGGCGTCCTCATCCGCAACACCGAATCTTACCTCGATTTAGCCGGTGACGTCATCGATATCAACGATGGCGATGAACAGCGGTTCTTCATGCAGTACTCGCGGATTGATAACTCCGATATTCGCGGTGTCGACAGCACCGACCTCGTCAACCTCGAACTGGAATTCTCCACCTTCGATAATAATGGTGATGATGCCGCCTTCGGCTGGGATACCATCGCCTCTCAGTACACCGTGGCACTGGATGATATTGATCGAGTCGATCAGTATGATCAGGCGGACCGACCGTTCTATGTGCGGATCGAAGGCAATCAGATCACTTCGAATCAGCACGATGCCATCCGCATCGTCAGCCTCCCCGGAGCTCGAGGGGCCACAATTCTCACCGAAATCTTCCGCAACAATATCACAGTCAACGACCTCACAGATCCCACCAACGCTCCCGCCGAAGACGCTCGCCCGGCACTCGATGATGGCTTCTACATGGACTGGGAAGGGCCTGCCCGCGTTCGCTTCGACCTGAACCAGTTGGATATGCGAGCCATTGCCGGACAAATGGCCTTCGTCTTCGACAACGACTCCACCGAAGACCTCACCGAAATGTCCATCAAGTCCAACCGCATGGACATCAACAACCTTGGGGTTAACCCCGGAGCGATCGCGGTGGACATCATCGGTGGCTATGACATCGACAACCCCTCGCGACTCTTCGAAGTCTCCACAAACACCATCAATGTCTCCGGTGCCACCCCCACCGGCATGTTCTTCTCGCTCCAGCCCGGTACCAACTCCCGCGCAGAACGAGCCTACTTCAATGGCAACAATATCACCCTGCAAAACGATGGCGGCACCGGCATCCAGATCCGACGATCCGGACAGGGGGCCAGCTTCGGATTCGACAACAATCTCGTCGGCTTCATCGACGATGGTGCTCAACCCGAACGCGGCTTCTGGTTCGACCAGGTCAACGGCATCGTACGCCTGCGAGGCCTCGGCAACCAAATGGGCATCAACGGCTGGGTCCTGCCCGGCAACGACTTCATCGAACGACTCCTCGATATCCCTCAAAATTCCAGCGTCGGTCAGGTGGAAATCAACGGTCTGCAACTGCCGTAGCCTAAAAAACACCCACACCACCCCCCTGCAAGCTTTTTCCGCCACAGACCGCCGCTTTCTCGTTTTTGCCGAAAGACAGCGAACCATCCGTGACGATTACTGCGACGCTCTGGCAGGCCACTCAAACGCCTGCTAGACTCCGACAAAGTTCGATACGGGCGAACCTGTCCGGTCCGCCGCGTGTCACCTTCAAAAACCTTCGGGGCGTAGCTCAGCCTGGCTAGAGCGCCTGCTTTGGGAGCAGGAGGCCGCATGTTCAAATCATGTCGCCCCGATTTTTGGCCACAGGCCAAAAATAGAGAGTAGACGGGAGAGAGTAGAAAGTAGAGGTTGTGG
>JBJTOP010000123.1:0-28962 GCA_046074645.1 Planctomycetaceae bacterium
ATTTTCTGTTTGGCAGCGGCCTTGTTCGCACCACCGACGACTTCGGACATCTCGGTGAACTCCCCAGCCACCCCGAGCTGCTCGATCACCTCGCCGCCGAATTCATCCGCGATGGCTGGTCCACCAAACGTCTGATTCGCCGCATTGTCAGTTCCGCCACGTGGCGGCAGTCCAGTGCTGCTGATTCACGTTCGGTCGCCGTCGATCCAGAGAACCGGCTCTGGCACCATTACCCACTCAGACGTCTCGAAGCCGAAGCCATCCGCGACTCCATTCTGGCTGTTTCCGGACGTCTTGATCGGTCTCTTTACGGCCCCCCCATCGAACCGTGGCGCACCGCAGAAGATCATTCCAAACGACTTCTCCGCGGGCCGCTCGATGGCCACGGCCGCCGCAGCCTGTATCTCGAAATGACTCTCATGGAACCGCCGCGGTTCCTGGCACTCTTCAACCAGCCTCTGCCGCGGCAGACGACTGGTCGTCGCGATGTCACCAATACTCCCGATCAGGCACTTGCACTGCTCAATGACCCCTTCGTCATCGAAGCCGCTCGAATCTGGAGCCAGCAGCTGATCTCCGACAACGCTCGTGACGTCCCCACTCGCGCCGCCCGTATGCTTGAACTCGCGGTCTCGCGCCCCGGTTCCGCCGAAGAAATCGCAGGTCTCAGCGAACTCCTTCAGAATTCCGCCAAACTTCGCTCTGTCCCCCCGGAACAACTGCTCACACACCAGCCGTCATGGCAGGATGCCGCCCATGCCGTGCTGAATCTCAAGGAGTTCCTCTATGTCCCCTGAACCCGGCGAATACTCCCGCCGCCACTTCCTCCAGAATTCCCGGCTCGGATTCGGCTGGCTCGCCTTCACCGGATTGACAGCACGTCCTGTTCCCGCTGTCGACCCGCTGCCGCACACTCGCCCCCGTGCGAACCGTGTGATCTTTCTGTTCATGGACGGCGGGGTTTCGCACGTCGATACCTTTGACCCCAAACCAGAGCTCACTCGCCGGTCCGGTGAGCCGGCAAAGTGGCGGCAGGATCCCAAATCGCAGGCTGTAAGTGCTGGCAGAAAGTGGCTTGGCAGCCCGTGGAAGTTCCGTCAGCATGGGCAGTCGGGGTTGTGGGTGAGCAGTCTGTTTCCGCAGCAGTCCCGTGTCGTGGATGACCTCTGCGTGATTCGCTCGCTGACCGGCGAAACTCCGCTGCACGGAGCCCAGTCTCTGCTGCTGCACACCGGCCGCTCCGTAGCAGCCGCGCCCAGCATTGGCTCGTGGATCTCCTGGGGACTTGGCTGCGAAAACCAGCAGCTTCCAGGCTACGTCCTCCTGAATAACGACTGGATCCCCAACGGCGGCTTTCAGAATTTCGCCAGCTCCTTTCTGCCTGCCAATCACCAGGCCGCTCTCGTCCGCGCCAAGGGGACTCCTGTTGATAACATCCAGCCCGCTGATGCTCCTGATATTCAGCGTGCAAAACTCAGCTTCCTGACCAGTACCGATCAACGCTTCGCGCAGCAGCAAGGCAATTCCACAGATATCGAATCCGCGATTCGCAACTATGAAACGGCAGCCCGCATGCAGACGCTCGTCCCCGGACTCTGCGATGTGGCCTCCGAAACCCCTGCCACACTCGCACTCTACGGTGTCGATCGCAGCAATTCGTATGAACAGCTGTATGCACTCCAGTGCCTGCGGGCGCGGAGAATGATCGAAGCGGGCGTGCGTTTTGTGGAAATCACGTGCCCCAACACTCACGGTAATAACTCACCATGGGACCAGCACGGCGAACTCAGGCTCCGGCACGAAGAAAACGCCCGCATCACCGATCAGCCCGTCACCGCGCTGCTGATCGATCTCAAACAACGCGGACTCCTCGATGACACTCTCGTCGTCTGGGCCGGGGAAATGGGCCGCACTCCGCACAGTTCGGGAAGTGACGGACGCGATCATCACGTGAGTGGCTACACGATCTGGATGGCGGGGGCCGGAATTCGCGGCGGCACGACCTTCGGAGCCACCGATGAGATGGGAATGAGCGCCATCGAAAATCCTATCGACATTCATGATATCCACGCCACCATCCTGCACCTGCTGGGCATCAACCACGAACAACTCACCTTCCGCTTTGGTGGCCGCGACATGAGACTGACCGATGTCCACGGCCGTGTCCTCGAAGAAGTGATTGGCTGAAGCGACCCCAGGCTGATGGAACTGGCCTGTCAGGACGGAAACACAGCGGCAGTGGAGTGGCCAGCCGTTTCGCCCTGAGTTGGCGCAATCGCAATTGAATTTTTGAGGCGATCAGTCGAGTGCGGCATCGAGTTTTTCGGACAACTCGCGGATGGCTTCGCGGAGTTTTTCCTGGACGGCATCTGATTGTTCGGGCAGGGCTTTCATGAGAGTCGGTGTGAGTGCTCGGCTAAGCTTATCGAGCATGGATGAGGCGCGTTTCCAGAATTGTTCCGGTGTCAATTCCGCTCGGCGACCACCTGGTTCGGGAGCATCCGCTTTGGGACCTGTTCCTCCGGCGTCAGCGCGGAAGGGGGCGTACGAATTGTCAGCTGCTTCGCGTGCGACTGCGTCCATGGTGGCAGAGCCGGTCCGAGCTCCTCCAAGTCCTGCGCGGTCACCCATTCCGCTTTGAACGAATTCGGAAGGATCGACCACACGGCTGAGGGGGACTTCTGAAGTGTCAACCCCCAGCGGCGCGGCCCATTCGGAATAGCCTTCCGAAGATTCGGTAAACAGATCCTCACCCCTTTGTGCTCGACGCCATGCGCGCATCTCGGCGACCGTGGCGTCGCCCTCGCGTGCCCATGCGAGGCAATCTTCAGCATCGTCCCATGTCAAAGCCACGTAGAAGAAGGACCATTTGAGGCCTTCGAAGCTGGCATACACCGACCCAAACCGCTCCCACACCCTCCGACGCTGAAAGATCTGGTCGCCACTGAGTCCCACCATTTGCCCGAAATCCGCGTCCGTTCGTCCTTTGGCGTAACGCGCCGTCCACTTCGCTGCACACTCACCAACGACCCAGTTACACTGGCTGACCGCGTCCCGAGCCTGCTGGATCAATACCTCTTCTGATTCCGCCACGAGTGTTCTCCTGTGTGTCCCAGTCAGCCCAGAGTTTGCAGAGTGTCGAGTTTCAGCCGAACGGCCGGGCAGAATATGGTACGCAGTTGAGTGCGACGCTTCCAGCACCTGGACGGTGAACCCATTCAAAATGGTTCGTGTCCTTTCTGCAGACCGAACTTTTTTCCATGGCAGCTCATTTACCCCAAAACCCCGATTTTCTCCTCTGAGATTTCCCGCGTTTTTCCCTCCAGCCCGCTCGACCAAATGCCGATCTACGCTATCATCCTCCGTATGCAGATTACCGGAACAGGTTGCCCAAAGCGCCTCACCTGGTTTCCGCAGGTTGGACGACCGGGGCGGTAGCCAAGTGGCTAAGGCAACGGATTGCAAATCCGTCACGCGAGGGTTCGACTCCCTCTCGCCCCTTTCCCAAAACGGCGTTTTCGGTTTTCCGATCACGTCGTTTTTTTACGCGCCTGCGTCATTTGTTGGTGGTTTCATCCATGCCCCAGCTGCCGCTCGAAAACCGCATCTTTGAACGTCTGCGTGAGTGGCAAAGGCAGTACCCCAACGGGGACGGCCCGCGTGATGTGGAGCTGGAACAGGACATCTACACTTTTTTATATTCGGAACTTCGCCACGTAGCCCCTCTGCTTCCGGGACTTGGTCCGCGTGCGAATCATTCCGCGGTGGATGTTTCAGCTCGCTTCACAGAAGTGCTCAACCAGGCCTTCACACGAATCCTCGAAAAATACCCTGATCGCCTCATGCGCACTCAGTCCCGCCGACAGCTCACGGGCTACGTCTCCCGCACCATGTCCTCGCTCATGCTCAATCACTATCGCAGCCGGCAGGCGTTTCAGCGAGCGTTGCGGTCGCCCGAAGTCAGCAGTCGCGAAGACGCGGAGGTTCAGGATATTCTTTCGCGGATCACCAGCACCCGTGCGGCGCATTTCGAGAATCGGCACGGTCTTCCCTTCGCATCGGCACTCGAACTTCTGCAGCATTGGGAGAGTTCGGAAGACGCCGAATTGAAATCCTGCAGTGAAGCCCTCCGACTCCGCTATGTCGATGGACTCTCTTACGACGACATTGCCACCGCGCTTGACCAGCCACGTTCAGAGATTGAGCTGCTGCTTCGGCGCGGCCGCTATCGCCTCAAAACCCTCCGACTTGAGGAACCGGAACGATGACAGCCGAGACACCTGGCCCTGCGGCTGCGTCTGGAATCTCCGGCAGCTCATTGAGCAACAGTTCTGACAGCGGCCCGATCGGCCCGCAGCTGCACCGGGCACTGGGACTTGCGGCGACCCCGGATTCCATCGACGAGCTGGACGAGATTCTGCCTGCCACCCGCACGGCTTTGCAGGCTGAAGGACTGCGGCAGATTGTTCGAGTGGCTGCGGGGGCCTGTGGAGTTGTTTGTCGAGCCACGGACGCTGCCACCAGCAACCTGCGCGCCGTCAAGATTCTGCTCGATCTTCACAACCCCGATGCTCGCCGCATGTTTCAGCGGGAATGTCGCATCCTCGATGCTCCGGAACTCCCGCCCGGACTTGTACCCCGCTTCTACCGGGCCATCGAACCGCCCGATGGACAACCGTTTCTGATTCTGGAGTGGATCGATGGCGAGACTCTCGGTGACTACCTTGCAGCTCGCCCTGTTCTTTCCATTCACGACCGGGAACTGCTCTGCCTGACCGTTTGTCGTGCTTATGCGCAGCTGCACGCGGCTCATCTGCTCCAGCGCGACCCGTCGCTGAACAACATTCTCGTCAGCTCCGCTGGTCGCATTCGGCTGATTGATTTTGGTGGCGGAGGCCGTCCGAACCCTGGTTACCGCAGTCTGCAGACGCTCCCTGCCGTCCCTGTCACTCATGCGTTTGCCAGCGACGCCGTCCGCAGCGGTGATCGTCGCCCTACGGTTGCCGATGAAGTCCATTCCGTCGCTCGGATCTGCTTCACGATCCTCAGCGGGAAAATCGCTTCCCAGTATCCGCCTGCAGAACTCCCGAAACTGCTTGCAGCGGCCCTCATCCCGGCAGACGTTTCCTCAATCATCCTTGAATACAGCGGCCAGCCGCCGGCAGAAGCGGGGACGTCAGGCGGAGTGTCGGAGCACTGGAGTGTGGCTACGATTGCCGGTCGCATCGAGGCCGCCCTGGATGCTCGCCGGACACAGCAGCAGCTTCGCAATCGCCGCACAAGCCGAGCTGCCCTGCTTTTTTTGGGCATCGCGTTCTGTCTGCTTGTGACCTCACACTTTGTGCTCAACAGCAGCCTGTCAACGCAGCAGCAGCAGCGAGCGCTGATTGTTGAACAGGTGAATGCTCTGGGAGCAGATATCGACAGTTTTCGACTGCGTCTTTCGCCGCCGCTGCCACTGCTGAATCAGCGACTCGAGCGGCTTCGACAGTTCAACAGCCAGCTTCATGCGGAACTGAAAACTCTTTCGGTCCCGGAGCTCCGGCAGCGCAGCGGCACACTGCTCAGGGAACTGCTTGACCTGCATCACAATCACGCGGCCGCTCTGGGCTGCGAAGAACAATTTCGTCGCTGGAGATTACTTGTTTCAGCGGTTTCAGAGGGGATCCGCGATTCCGCCGAATTCGCAGCCATTCGTGACGTTGCCAATCTGGCCGCCACAGCGAGTAACTCAGGCGACTGGGAATCTGCAGCGCGGCGCTTCAGCGAAGCCGCTGCGCAGGTTGAAGAGCTCCTGCGGAGGTCCGGCGAAGATCAGCTCGTCACACCGCTCAGCCCCAAACCTGAGTTCGAGCTGGTCTTTACACAACAGTCGCTTGCTCCTCGTGAAGTCGCCCGGATCCAGCAGTCGCTGGCTGAATCCCTCAGCACCACAATCACCACTCAGAATTCGATCGGGATGACGCTGTTGCTGATTCCCGCAGGCGAATTTCTGCAGGGTTCACCTGTTACGGAACCCGGACGCAAAGCGGCTTTTGGAGCGATCGATCCGGAGAAGCAGCGGGTTGTTCGTATCGATCGACCTTTTCGCATGGGAGCCACAGAAGTGACTCAGTCCCAGTGGCAGGCCGTGATGAACGACCAGCCGTGGCTGGGGCAGTTGAATGTGGAGACTGGTCCCGACTTCCCGGCTGCATGGGCCACATGGACTCGACAGGTTGAGTTTACTCAGCGACTGAGCGTGCTGGAGAACCAGACTTATCGGCTCCCGACAGAAGCCGAATGGGAATACGCCTGCCGCGCGGGTGCTCTGTCCGCATGGTCCTTCGGTGATGAACCCGGGCTGCTGAATGATTTTGCCTGGACCAAATTCAACTCCTTGGGCCGTGCTCACCCTGTGAAGCAGAAGTTCCCCAACGCTCTTGGCCTGTTTGACATGCACGGCAACCTGCTGGAAAACTGTCTGGATCGATTTGCCGAATACTCGGCCGGCACCGCTCTGGATCCTCGCTGTGAAGCCGGAGACGGCCGCGTCAACCGAGGCGGATCCTTTCGAAATGACCCGTTGAACAATACGTTTCGTTGTGCCTATCGCACTCACGACCCGGAGAACACGAGCAACGAGAGTCTGGGGTTTCGAGTGATTCTGGAGCTTCCGATTATGTCAGCGGGCAGGTGACATCGAGCAGTGTGATTTCTGTTTCCGGGTTGATGCGTGCGGTGCCGCAGCAGGCGGGAAGCAGGAGTGTCTGGCCGAAACGGATATCCGTGCTGCCACTGTCGGTTTCGATGTGGGCGTGACGATCGAGTGAGATCAGGATGTGAAAACGGTGATCGCCGGCGATTGAGAATGGTTTGTGGGACTGATGGCGGTGGATGGTGAAGCAGTTGCAGGCGACGAGTTCTTCGAAGGCGTGATCGTTATCACAGCGGGAATGGGGGATGACCGGGGAGACTGGGCCCTGCTGAAAGTTGGTGCAGGCGAGAGATTCGGGGATGTGGATGGGGCGTGGTTTGCCGCTGGCGTCGGTGCGTCCCCAATCGTGCAGGCGAAACGTGAGATTGCTCTGCTGCTGGATTTCTGCGAGTACGATGCCGGGTCCGAGGGCGTGAACGGTACCGGCGGGGACGAAGATGCAGTCACCGGCATGCACTTCGTAGATGTGCAGGAGATCTTCGAGGTCACAGCTACCGAGCGCCTGCTGGAGCATGTCGGGGGTAACACCGGGCTGCAGGCCGCTGCAGATGCGCGCCCCGGGTTCGGCATGAAGAATGACCCATGCTTCGGTTTTGCCATTTTCAACCGGGTTAAAAAGTTTGGCCTGCTGATCGTTGGGGTGTACCTGAAGCGAGAGCCAGTCGTTGGCATCGAGGAACTTGACGAGCAGTGGGAACTGGGTGAGGTGTGCATGTTGTCCGAGCAGTTCGCGGGGGTATTGTCGAAGGAGTTCCGGGAGGGAGAGTCCGGCGAGCGGTCCGGAGGCAACGTGGCTGGTGCCGTCTGCGTGATCCGCGATTTCCCAGCTTTCGGCGTAGTCGGATTCGGGTCCGAGTCTGCGTCCGAGCAGTGTTTGAAGTTTTCGGCCGCCCCAGCGAATGCGTTTGAGGACGGGAGTGAAGGCGAGCGGTGGCAAAGAGAGGCTGGCGGGCATGACGAGGATTCAGCAGGCGAAATTATCTGATGCGAAAATCGGGATCTGGAGTGGTCGGGGTGGGTGTGCGGAGCGTCCGGAGTCGCTAAGTTCCGCAGCAGAGGCTGGTCAATGAGTTGGTGCCGCGGGTGGTCTGCGAACCGACCTGCGGACAAAGAGCTTTCAGGAGGTTTGGCGGAGCGATGTCACGATTCACGGGTGTGTCAGTAGTGAAGGCTGCGAATGTGTATTTCGACGGAAAGGTGACGAGCCGGACGGTTGAGTTTCCGGATGGCAGCGTGAAGACGCTGGGAATCATGCTTCCGGGAGAATACACGTTCAATACGGGCAAGCCTGAACTGATAGAGATTCAGTCGGGCGAGCTGGTGTGGTGTGCGGCTGGTGAAGAGCAGTGGCGACCGGTGCGTGGTGGGGAGTCGTTTCACGTGGCTGGCAACTCATCCTTTCGGTTGAAGGTGTCTCAGGTGACCGACTACGTGTGTTCGTTTCTGTGAGTTGTTGGTGCTGGGGTATTAAACGCCTGGTTTGATGGTTTCGGCAGCAGCGAAGCTGTTTGACGGTGACCTTCGGGCATTATCAGCCTGGTTCAGGGCGCGAAGATAGGCGTTGGCGGCGGCTTCGATGATATCGGTGCTGACCCCGCGCCCTGAGTACTGGCGGCCATCGACGGCGATGGCAACGTGAACTTCGCCCTGAGCATCCTTGCCTTCAGAGACGCTGCGGACGTTAAATTCTTCCAGGCGAGCACTGAGGTTCATGATGCGCTCCATCGCACGGAAGACGGCATCAATCGGACCATCTCCGGTGGCAGCATCGGAAACAGCTTCTTCGCCCTCGCACTGCATTTCCAGAGTGGCTGTGGGGATCACGCCGGTACCTGCGGATGTGTGAAAGCGTTTCAGTTTCCAGCGATCAGTGATGTCTGTGAGCCGGTTTTCGATGAGCGCTGTGATGTCGGTGTCGTAGATTTCCTTTTTGCGATCGGCGAGTGCGATGAAATCGTCGAAGGCGCTTTGCAGAGCGGCATCATCGAGATTGAAGCCCAGCTGTGCCACGCGATCGCGGAAGGCATGTCGACCGCTGTGCTTGCCGAGCACGAGGTTCTGCCCCACGTACCCGACGTCCTCGGGACGCATGATTTCGTAGGTGGAGCGTTCCTGGAGGACACCGTGCTGGTGGATGCCGGCTTCATGAGCGAAGGCGTTTTGTCCAACGATGGCTTTGTTGCGCTGAACCTTCATGCCGGTGATGGATGAGACGAGGTGGCTTGTGGGGTAAAGCTTTTGAGTTTTGATGGCGGTTCGGACTTTGTAGTAATCGCCGCGGGTACGGATGGCCATGACGATTTCTTCGAGTGCCGCGTTGCCGGCACGTTCGCCAAGACCGTTGATGGTGCATTCGACCTGGCGAGCACCGGCTTCGACGGCAGCGAGACTGTTGGCGACAGCAAGTCCAAGGTCATCGTGGCAGTGCGCGCTGATGACGGCGCGGGAAATGTTGGGGACGTGCTGCTTCAGGTGTGAGATGACGCGGAAATAGTGGCTGGGGGTGGCGTAGCCGACCGTGTCCGGAATGTTGACCGTTGTGGCCCCTGCATCGATCGTCTTTTCAACGACTTCGCAGAGGAAATCAAGTTCGGTGCGAACCGCGTCTTCCGGAGAGAATTCGATGTCGTCGCAGAATTCCTTTGCCTGCTGAACAGAGCGAATTGCTCGTTCGATGATCTGGGACTTATCCATTTTCAGTTTGAATTCGCGATGGATGGCGCTGGTGGCGAGGAATACGTGGATACGGCGCTTTTCCGCGCCCGCAAGTGCTCCTTTGGCTTTCGCGATGTCTTCGTCCCGGCTGCGGGCCAGAGCACAGATGGTGGTGCGATCGCCGAATCGGGATGCAATCTGCGACACCGCGTCGAAGTCACCGGGGGAGGCGATTGGGAAACCGGCTTCGATCACGTCAACGCCGAGTTCAACAAGCGCCCGGGCAACTTCCAGCTTTTCGCGGGTGTTCATGCTGCAGCCAGGCGACTGTTCACCGTCGCGGAGTGTGGTATCAAAGATCACAATCTGATCACCGGTCATGTCACAGCTCCGGGGGTTCATGCAGAAGCAGGAATGTAAAAAAACCCTGAGGTGATGGCCTCAGGGTTTATCTATTTTGAGCAGACAATCCCCGAAACCTTACGGCGGAAGAAGAAGCAGGCCGGAAAGCAGGAGAAGACTGAACATTGGCGAGATTTTTCTGAAGAAAAAACTGCAAAAGGGGCGGGGCGGACGGAAGTCCAATGACGAAAGGCTAGTCGGCAGCCTGATGGGAGTCAACAGTGCGGCAGAGAAATCGCGGAATTGGCGGGGAGACTCCGTCGAGTATTCCGAAAGACGCACAGATGAAATTCTGGAAATCGGAACCTTTCGTCCTTCCTTTGCGCATTTGCGTGAGACCAACGGTTCCCGCAGCGACTGATCAGGGGGGAGATGTCTACTGGTGGGAATAATTGATGCTCCCAGCCTGCCCATTTTGTGCCGCTTTGCCATGCCGGCCTCACCCTCCCACAACGCCTTCGCCGGCGCGTGCACTTTCGGTGCAAAACACAGCCGGGCGCTTCCGCCCAATGGCATTGAAGTTCTCTCCATCCGGGCGAAAATCGGCCTCAATCCCCCCGCTCCCCGGTCCGGGGAGAGCGGAGCCAGATGCTCTTTCCGCAAGAAAGTCAAGGCCACGTGGCTTCCGCCCAACCGTTGGTTAGCCGCTGGTCAACCGCAAAGGCGTCACAGAGGTGCCAGGCACTTTAACGGGCGAGTCTACGGGGCTTCCAGTGGACGGATCGGGGCATCAGGTACCGATTTCCCGGAGGGCTTCGATCACCTGTTCGTCGTGACCATCGACGGAGACTTTTTTCCACAGTCGAGCCACTTTGCCATCGGGGCCGATGATATAGGTGGATCGCTGAATTCCCATGGACACCTTACCGTACATGTTCTTTTCTCGCCATGCACCGTATTTTTCGCAGACTGCATGATCGATGTCGGCGAGCAGTGGAAAGTTCAGACTGTACTTTTCTGTGAAGGCCACGTGTTTCGCCACGTCGTCGGCGCTCACACCCAGCACGACGGCGCCCAGTGCGTGGATTTCTGACAGTCGGTCACGAAATGCACAGGCTTCTTTCGTGCAGCCCGGGGTGTCGTCCTTGGGGTAGAAGTAAAGCACGACGGTTTTGCCCTTGAAGTCGGACAGTTTCACAGTTTTTCCATCGGTCGCTTTGAGAGAAAAAGCGGGGGCTTTTGCGGGTGGTTCAAGCCAGTCGGCCATGGTTGTGTCCTACAGGAGAGGGGATGCATTGCCGCTCATTGCGACGACTCTGCCGATTTATAGGCCGAAGCGGAAAACTGTCTCGTGGCCGTGTTCAGTTACAACCGGGCAGCAGCTTTTGGGCCTGTCGGAGATGGTTCTGCAGAAACGGGCGATCTTCGCCTGGGCAGACTTTGAGTTCCTGCTCCAGCAGTTCGATGGCCTCGCCATAACGACCTGCTCGAAGGGTGAGTACAGCATGGTCGCGGCGTTCGCGCCAGGAACCGGGGCTGAGCATTCTCAGGCGGCACTGGACTCGCCACGCATCCACCCACTGCTCGTGCCGCCCGAAGATTGTTTTCAGATTCTGGAGCATTCGAATCACGACTGCTCGCTCGTCCGCACGCCGAAGTGATCGGCGCACTTCTGACGCGGGCAGACCACTGAGCTGTCTGATGAGCCCGATGCATTCGGGTTCGTCAAGGATTCGGCCCTGATCAAACGCATCGATGTAGAGATTTCCGTGATCAGTATTGAGACGTGTGAGGAAGCGTACGGGTGCGCAGACTGGCTCCAGTGGAATTCCCAGTTCGTTGGCGACGTGCAGGTAGACGACGGACAGCGAAATCGGAATTCCTCGACCATTGCGGAGGACGTTATGAATATAGTGAGCATCGGGGTCGGGCAGACCGGAGTCTTCGCCGTGCAGACAGAGTTCTTCCGTCATGTAGCGGACGAGCAGTTTGATTTCTTCGAGGTCTGACCCGGCCTGAGTGACGGGATGAGTCAGGCGGGACACGGCTCTGTGAAGAATGTCGAGTGAGGGCGCGAAGTCGAGGTTTTGTTCGCTGTCACGGGCGATTTCAAGGGCGATCGTGACAAGGTCCACGTCAGGTTCACGATGAACCAGGCGGAGGAACTGTACGTCCCGCTGAAAATGATCAAAAAACGGCATCAGGCGCACCGGGAACCAGGCTCTGTTCACAGGAATCCACGCAGGCTTGAATATAATCGCACCCGTTGTGTGCCACAACATCGCGCAGGGTGTATGGAGGCAGTGGGCTGCCATCGAAAAGCGGCGTGGGGGTGACAAGTGGCAGAGGTGGAAGGCGTACGCCCCGAACCGGCAGAACCTGCAGCCCTGTTGCCGGGCAGGGGCGATTCAGGCAGTGGGAGCTATTTTTGCACGCCCATTTCCTCAAGCAGGTGGGCTGCTCCGTAGACGTTGCCGGTGATCCAGAGGACGTAGCGAATATCGACGCCGATGGATCGACTGTAGTTGGTGTTCCAGGCAAAGTCGTTGATTGTGGCCTCGAAACAGCGGTCGAAGTTGAGTCCGACGAGGTCACCGCGGGCATTGAGCACCGGGCTTCCGGAATTTCCGCCGGTGGTGTCGGTATCGTAGAGGATGGCAACGGGGATTTCCGCCAGTCTCGGATGCACAAAACTGCCGAAATCCTTTGCTGCATACTTCTTCAGCACGGGTTCCGGAGTGATAAACGGTTCGACACCGGTGGTTTTTTCAATGACGCCTTTGAGAGTGGATATGGGCGTGCGGATGACTGCATCTGCGGGTGAGTAGCTGCGGACGCGGCCGGAGGTGAATCGCAGGGTTCCGTTGGCATCGGGGACGAAGGCTTCTGCCTGAAACTGTTCCTTGATCTCCAGCAGCGGCCCGTAGAGGGCACTCAGTCGTCCCTCGCGAGCTTTATCAAGTTCTCTGAGCTTCTGATAGTCGGGGTAGAGGTCGAGGAGCAGATTGAGGAGCGGATCGCTGGCCTGACGAAGTTTGTCGGGAGTCAGGCCGAGTGCTGAGTCGATGAAGGCGGGGTCGCCAAGTCGGGTGTCCCTGATCAGCAGTGCGGCGAGTGCGTTAATTTGCTCGGTTTCCGCTGGAATTGCGGCGAGGGCTTTGATGGAACCGGAGTCTGGGAGTGTTCGGAGTCGGCTGAGCACCCCGGCGAGGAGGATTTGATCGGTGGGTGGATGCCAGTCTGCAAGCGAGACTTTGAGTTCGCGAAGCGATTGCTGGAAGTTGCGATCCATGTACGGAGCTTCACGTTCCAGATCGGGTTTCGCGCGTTCGTGAACGGCATCAACGACAAAAAATCCAAAAGCGGCGGCGCGGCAGGCCTGACGGAGCTGCAGCAGGAGAATTTCCTCGGGACCGGCAGCGGACATTTCTGCGTAGACCGCAGCGATTTCTGTGAGCACGCGACCATATTTAGTGTCGCGATCCGGGTTGGAGGCGATGAATTCCTGGAGCCGCTGTTCCTGAGCGGTGCGGGCTTCGACGATGCCGGCTCGGCGCAGGCCGAGCAGTTGACCGCGGGAACGTTTTTCGACGTTGGCGAGGGACTTCATGCGGCTGGCGTGCTTGAGTGCCGCGCCGCGGTCGCTGGTTCCCGCTTTTTCCATCTCCGCAATCTGCCACTGGTAGAGTTCGACGGTGAGCGGGAGTCGGACTGTTTGTTCCCACGTGAGAAAACTTGCGGTGCGATGTCGCGCAGTGCGACCGGGATAGCCCAGCAGAAATACGGCATCCCCTTCATCGACACCACCTGGCTCAACCCGCAGAACGCGTTTGGGCTTGTAGGGGACGTTATCGGGCGAGTAGACGGCGGAGGAGCCGTCGGGGGCGGTGTAGGCGCGCATGAGCGAGAAGTCGCCGGTGTGCCGAGGCCATTCCCAGTTGTCCACTTCACCACCGAAGTTGCCGATTGCTGCCGGAGGAGCAAAGACGAGGCGGACATCCTTCAGCCAGGTGTAGAGGAAGAGCACATAGGTTCTGCCAGCGAACATCTCTGCAACTTCAGCCCGCAGCCCCGGGTGTTGCTTTTCCGCTGCGATTTCAAGTTCCTTGCGGCGACGTTCGATGGCTCTTGTGCGTTCGAGATGAGAGGCGCCTGCCGGTACGGCGGAGAGGACTTCCTGAGACACGTCCCGGTACTGTTCGGTGATGCGCACCTGATAGTCCGGTGCGGGGATCTCGTCGGTGGCAGTGGCGGCGATGAAGCCATTCTGAAGCAGGTCTCGAGCGGGAGTACTGGCTTTCTGGATGGCATCGAATGCGCAGTGATGGTTAGTGAGAATCAGACCAGTACCTGAGACAAAGGAACCCGTACAGCCGTTGACTCGACAGATGCCATCGACAAGGCTGACGCGGTCGGGGTTGAAGAGTTCATCAGCGGTCAGCTGGATGCCGCGGGCACGAAGGTCAAGCCGTGGCAGTTCGCTCATCGGAAACATGCCGTCATCCGCAAGTCCGGAGGTGCTCATCAGACAGACTCCGACAACGACAGCAAGGAAAGCAGATTGTGAGCGAGGTTGTGGCATAACTGTGATTCCATGGCAAAGCGGTGTGGGATCTGTTTCAGACAGCAGCCGAAGCTATTCACGGTTACCTTCCCAGTTGGCCCACCACGCGCGGAACTGGCGATATTGTCGTTCGAGTGATTGCTGCTGGTTTTCGCTGAGTCGATCGGAGGAATTGATCTGATGGGTGTACTGGGAATGCCCTTCAAGGACCATCAGAGCCTTGTAGTAGAGGACGAGATCGGGGCCTTCATCGTAGGTTGAGAGCACCAGCAGGGCTTCGTTGAGTTCCTGTGCGAGTCTGCGGGACTGGGGGCAGCCGGTGGCTGCGAGGCTGCAGAGCCGGATGAGTCGAAGGACTTCGCGCGGCAGGGCATTGCCGACGCCGGTAATTGCTCCGGCCGCGCCGCAGTTGACGAAGCCGTGATAGACCTGCGTATCAACGCCGACCATAAGTGTGAGTTCGGGGTTTTGGCCGGTGATGTGTTCGGCGGCATAGGTGAGTGATTTTGCGCCGCCGAATTCCTTGAAGCCCACGAGGTTCGGGAATTCGCGGCGAAGATCAAAGAACAGGTCCGCGCGTGTTTCAAACCCGTACCACGGACTGTTGTAGATCACTGCGGGCAGGCCGGCGGCTGCTGTGAGAATTCCGGCGAAGTGCTGTCGCTGAGCGGCAGGGGAGCTGCCCCGGGAAAGAACGCGCGGGATGACCATCAGACCTGCAGCACCTGTCTGTCGCGCGTGGGCAGCGTGTGCCGCGGCCTGAGCGGGGCTTTGGGCGCCAGTGCCGACAACCACCGGCACTCCAGCTTTCACCAGCCGGGCAACGCCAGTCTGACGCTGCTGGTCGGAAAGCAATGGCCAGTCACCCATGGAGCCACAGTAGACGACAGCACGCATGCCAGCCGAGATCAGTGCCTGGGCGGTGTGCACCAGAGCGTCGAAGTCGGGTACACCGGCGGCGTTACACGGGGTCATCAGAGCCGGAATACAGCCACAAAAAACGTTGCTGACTGCGGTCATGGGGCATCCATCAGAAAAGCGAAGGCGGACGTTACTTTCCGCATTCTGACAGATTTTCAGAAAAACTCACCCGATACGAGGGATGGGTTATTGTTCGCGAGGATCGTTCCGGGCGATCGTGTCGGGTATGAGACCCTGCGATCGGGCAATCACATGCAGCAATGTCTGGTTATCCAGCCACGGCTCACTGCCCTGCTGTGACCAGATGACCTTCCCGTGGCGATCGACCACGAAGGTGCCATGGTCCATGAACTCGTCCTGTTCGTTGCGGGCAGGATGGAATACGCCCCATTTTTCGGCGATGCTGCGGTCGGCGTCAGAGAGTACGTTGAATTGGAACCGACCGTACTCGGTGAAACGCTGAGCTGTATGTTCGGAGGGGTCCGCACTGATCGCCACAATATCAGCATCCAGCTCGCGGAAGTAGTGGGCGTCACGATCCAGCGAGACAAGTTGCGCGACACAGTGGCTGCAGCCATAGCCGAGGTAGAAGACAACAACAATGGGGCGGTTGAGCGCCAGCCGGCTGAGCTGGTGGGGCTGGTTTTTGTCGTCCGGCAGAGAAAAGTCAGGGGCAGGCTGATGGAGCAGTACTGAAGAGCCGGAAGTGGCAGGCTGGAAATCCTGGGCGCTGAGAAGCTCATTGAGCCCGGCTGTGAGAGCATCGGGCTGCACAACCTGAATGTATTTTTCTGCATCACGACGCAGATTCCCGGTGGAGACGAGACCGTACTTCAGGCAAATCCGGCGACAGCGTTCAAGAAAACCGGAATCGGCAGTCTGCGATTCGGGGGGGTAGGCACTGTGATAGATCAGGACTGCGGCGTAAAAGCAGGCGATCAGGAACAGGCAGTACAAAAAGATCCGGGTGCCCAGTTCACGTTCAACGGCTGGCTGGTGGGATATTTCTGGCTGAGAGCTGAGTGGCTGCGACGCGGGATCCGAAGAATTCATATAGCGGAACCTCCGCCAGAAATTCTCTCGGAGGATCAGCTTTCAAGCCAGACATTCCTGCAGCCCCACCCCTGTTTTCTCACGGGGCACAGCGGATTTCTCAGGAGTGACTCAGCTGGTCAGGCCGCCTGAGCACCATTTTCGAGGCTGCCACGCAGATCGCCGCTCGAATCGTCGGACACTGCGAGCGTTCCGCGTCCGAGCGCTTCCCGCCCCTGCGGACTCAGCTGGTACTGCAGCCCACGTGCACGTCCCGAGAATTCAAATCGCAACAGTCCCTGTGCGATCAACTGGCCGTGTATTCCGGGCAACGTTGCCGGTTCAATCCCCGGAGCATCACCAATTCGGTCAACCCAGCCGTTAAAGTCAGCTTGTTCAGCCTTCGTCAGCGTCTCAAGCGCTGCATAGCGACCAAGTACGACGAGGCACTGGCTTTCGAGACTGACGGGTTGTTCGGGTTTGGACTTCATGCCGGTTGTATCGGCAGTCAGACGGGATGCATTCAGCCGGAGCGCTCGCGGTGGGAGGACCGTGAGGATCAGCAGAAGCGGAGTAATCGGCAGGGTCGTAAAAAAGTCGATCACGTGCGGCCAGGGTTACCCGGCCGGTTTGCCCTTTGATCGTGCCCGCTGAGGTGCTGGCTGTGGGAGCAGGCACTGTTACATGGTGATAACCAGCCCCCCGCACGGCTTTTCGCGGCAGATTCTGCTGGAGTCGAACCTGCTGCGGTATGGGGAAGCGGCAATTTCTGCCGATTTGCGATTGCAGAGGGTTGAACGAGGCCGGTTTTGAAAGAAACCACGTTGCCGGATTTTTCGAAATGCGGCTAATCTCCGAAAGTCTGCTCAAGCCGCTCGACAGTTCTGTCTGGCTCCGCGGCCTGGGTTGTCCGTCTGAAGAATTCAGACCGTCTCTCGGTCTGCTGCCTCATTTCCCAGGGTTTCCAGTCATGACCATTTCACGGCGTCAGCGAGCGATTCAGGGCATTTTGGGTATTGTGGGAGCGGTTTCGCTGGCAGGATGTGGAACGCTCGGCGGCAATGTGGCGAATTCCTCCGGGATGGGTTTCTATGAGAGAGGAAATTACTCCGCGGCCGCCCAGGAGTTTCAGCTGGCACTGCAGAACGATCCCGGTAATCCGGACTACATGGCGAACCTGGCGAAAGTAAAGATGCGGCAGGGAGATGCGTCGGGAGCCGAACAGCTCTACCGGCAGGCGCTGACATCTACTCCTTCCCATCAGCCTTCCTATCACGGCCTTGCTGAACTGATGCTGACGCAGGGCCGCACGAATGAAGCTCAGGCGATGCTCACCACCTGGGCAGGCGCACAACCGTATTCGGCCGAGCCGCATGTCGAAATGGCCTGGCTGCAGAAACAGACCGGCCAGTCGGCAGGTGCGGCCCAGTCACTGCAGCGGGCGCTGCAGATCAATCCCAATCATGCTGTCGCAATGGCACATCTGGGCGAGTATTACGAAGGCGGAGGGCGACCCGATCAGGCTGCTGCGATGTACCAGCAGTCTCTGCAGTCCGACTGGAATCAACCGGATGTGCATTCTCGACTGGCTGGCGTGAGTCAGTCCGCCGGATCAGCCAATCCCATGGTGGCAACGGCGATGGCCAGAGGCGTTCATCCGTGGGATATGCCGCGGCAGGCGAGCGTCTTCGGTCCGCCGTCTCAGGGATCGCAGATGGCCAGCATGCAGAACCAGATGCGGATGCAGGCACAGATGCAGAATCAGTTCCAGAACCAGTTCGTGCAGCATCCGAACATGCCGGGCTTCAGCAATGCTCCTCAAATGGCCGCCGGGCCATGGCAGTCGGGAGGAATGATGAGTCCGGGAGGTGGCTGGACGATGTCGGAAACACCGACGCCGTTTGAGATTCCCGGAACCAGCGGAGCGACGGTGATGGGTTCTCCATTACGAGGCGGGCCGGTACCGGATCCAGCGTTTTCGACTGGAAGTGGTTCCGGAGTGGCTCCGGCACCTTCAGGACCTGTGGCCTCGGGCGCTCCCATCTCCACGATTTCCCTGAGTGCTCAGTCGGGCGCGGCTGGACCAGTATCCGCTGGCGGATCGCCGCTGGTGGAAGCGTTCTGAAAACACATATCAGCCACACACCTGCAGCATCGATACCCCCGTTTCAAATATGTCGGGCCATCACCACGCACGAGTCTAAAATCCCCCGTGTGCAAACTTGCTTTGGTGAGTTCCGCTGGCTGACTGTACGAGTGGGGAGTGAAAGCGATGCAGGTTTTCGAATCCCGTTTTCGAGTTGCGGCATCGCTGGAAGCGGTTTCAGCCTTTCATTTTCAGACAGGCGTCCTGAAAAAGCTGACACCACCTCTGATGATCATGCTGGTGCATCGCTTCGATCCGCTGGCGGAGGGATCGATCGGTGAATTCACCATGTGGATGGGGCCGATTCCTGTGCGCTGGAGGGCTCGCCATGAATGTGTTTCGCGGGAGTCATTTGTCGATGTGCAGGATGCTGGACCGATGAAGTCATGGCGGCACACGCATCGATTTGTGCGGCTTGACGACGGTCAGACCGAGGTACACGATCGGATTGAGTACGAGCACCACAGTGGCTGGCGTGGGATCTGGTCGCGAGTTTTGTTTCCGAAGATCGCCTTGCGAGCGCTCTTCTTCTGGCGTGGAATTGCGACGCGTCGGGGAGTTCGTCAAATGCAGTCCATTTGATTCGGCTCGCCGGATCGATATGCTGTGCGACCCTTTTGGATCGCCTCCGACCGCTCGGTCAGGAGGATTTTCAGCGAATCTTTCCGGCAGTAAAACAATGGTGCACATCAACCAGCACTACCTGAAGCTCCGTGCGGGTTACCTGTTTCCCGAAATCGGCCGCCGCGTCTCAGCATTCGCCCAGGCTAACCCGACAGCCCGAATCATTCGCCTGGGAATTGGTGACGTCACTGAACCGCTCACCCCCGCTATCGTGGCAGCGATGCACGAGGCCGTTGACGAGATGGCTCAGCGGCCCACTTTCAAGGGGTATGGCCCCGAGCAGGGTTATGGATTTCTGCGGGAGGCGGTCGCGAGGCACGACTTCCATTCGCGGGGAGTCGATATCTCGGCGGACGAAATCTTCATTTCCGATGGCTCGAAGTGTGACACCGGAAACATTCTCGATATTCTCGGTGACAGCAATCGCATCGCGATTTCCGATCCGGTTTATCCCGTCTACGTCGATACCAACGTGATGGCAGGTCATACCGGCCCGGCTGATGCTTCCGGCCGCTTTGAAGGACTGGTGTACCTCGAAGGCAACGAAGCCAATGGGTTTGTTCCGGAACTTCCCAGTGAACCGGTGGACGTGATCTATCTGTGCTATCCCAACAATCCAACCGGGACTGTTGCCAGCCGGAATACTCTGCAGCGATGGGTGGACTATGCCAGGGAAAACGGCTCGCTGATTCTGTTTGACGCTGCTTACGAAGCCTTCATTTCCGATCCTTCGATCCCGCACAGCATTTTCGAAATCGAGGGCGCCAGGGATGTGGCGATCGAATTTCGCAGTTTCAGCAAGAGCATCGGGTTTACCGGGATTCGCTGCGCATTGACGGTTGTCCCGAAACAACTGATGGGCAAAGCTCCGGATGGCAGCCGAACGTCGATTCACGCATTGTGGAATCGCCGACAGTCCACGAAGTTCAATGGTGCGTCGTACGTCGTTCAGAAGGGTGCCGCCGCGGCCTACAGCGAACAGGGCCTCAGAGAGACTCGTGGACTGATCGAATTCTACATGAACAACGCGCGGCTGCTCCGCGACGAACTGACGAGTGCTGGTTTGCGAGTTTTCGGCGGAGTGAACGCTCCCTATGTGTGGCTGAAAACGCCAGGAACGCTTTCCAGCTGGGATTTCTTCGATCTGCTCCTGCAGAAGGCCAACGTTGTGGGCACCCCCGGCAGCGGCTTCGGAGCCGCCGGCGAAGGTTATTTCCGGCTCAGCGCGTTCAACAGTCTGGAAAACGTCCGAGAGGCGCTGGAGCGGATTCGGGGAGTGCTGTGAAGAGCGGGAAGTGCTGTGAACAGAGATGCCCCTTCACAGCAGTGATGTCCTTCAGCCCCCCCGCCGCAAAGACGAATCAGATCAGCCCTGAATCTGTGCTTCAGCCCACGTTTTCAGGGCTTTGCGGGCATCGTTCAGGGCATGGTCTCCGGCACTTCGGGCGGATTCCAGCGTGGTGCTGATATCGGACTGACAGAAAAAGTAAAACTTGATTTTGGGTTCAGTACCGGAGGGACGTGCTGCGATCTGGATCCGGATGGGCAGCGCGGGATCGGAGTGATAGATGAGCAGGTCGCCACGGGGACCTGAACAGGGTGGCAGTGGGGCTGCTGAGGGAAGTGACATGCGACTGCCGGTGCTGTAGTCGATGACTTCGCTGAATGTAATTCCGCCCATCGATGCAGGCGGACTGGTTCGCAGTGTCTGCATCAATCCGTCGATTTTGGCTTTGCCCGTCGGGCCTTCGCAATAAATCGAAACCTGACCTTCACAGTGATAGCCGCATTTCAGATGGAGATCATCCAACTGATCCTGGAGCGTCCTTCCCGCGGCCTTAAGTTCCGCGGCCAGTTCCAGAATGAAGAGTGCACAAACGGAAGCATCCTTGTCACGACAGTAGTTGCCGGCAAGGAAACCGATCGACTCTTCCGTCCCAAAGACAAAATGTTCCGGCCCCTGGTCCTCGATTACCTGAGCGATGTATTTGAAGCCCACCAGCAGCTCGTGGAAGCAGCGGGCTCCGTGATGGGTCGCGACGGCGCGAGTAAGCGGCGTGGTAACGAGCGTTTCAACGACGTAGTCGCTGGGCGAGAATTGTCCGGACTCTCTGCGTTTGCGCAACAGAAAGTCGGTCAGAAGGGCACCAACCTGGTTACCGCTCAGTGATCGAAAGCGACCATCGGCCGCGCGAAACATCACGCCAAGGCGATCGGCGTCGGGGTCAGAGGCAAGGATCAGTTCGGCAGGATGGCCGGTTTGTTCGACCCACTGCACGACTGGGTCGAAGACAGCGAGGTTTTCCGGGTTGGGCAGATGCTGAGGGACGTTTGGAAAGTTGCCATCGGCAGCGCGGTGAGGTTCGAAGATATCTACGCCAGAGAAGCCTGATGTCTTCAACACGGAAAAGATGGATGTTTCACCAACGCCGTGCAGTGGCGTGAATACGGCAGAAATTTCGCGGCTGGTGGAAACGGAAAGAGCCGCAACGGCGGCGGAGTAAGCGTGGTCGATTTCCGAACCGATCAGGCTGATGCTGCCGGACTGCAGGGCAGCATCGAAGTCGGCGGAGGGAATTTCGTCGGCTCGTTCAACTTCGCGGATGATTCCCTTGTCGTGCGGCGGAATGACCTGGCCGCCGTTGCTCCAGTAAGCCTTGAACCCATTATCTGCAGGAGGATTGTGGGAAGCGGAGATCATCACGCCGATGCTGCATTTGAGCTGGCGGACCGCGAAGGAAAGCACGGGTGTAGCGCGATGAGATTCGAAGAGGAACACTCGGAGTCCATGGGCGGCAAAAACGCAGGCGGCAATTCGAGAAAAGCGGGTGCTGTTATTGCGAGTATCGCAGGCGATGACAACGGAGCCGGAACTGCAGCCGGTGGAACGCAGGTAAACCGCCATCCCATGGGCGGATTCCGCGATGGTGCGGTCATTGATGGTTGCGGGCCCCATTTCACCCATGGGGCCGCGTCGTCCGCCTGTGCCAAAAGGAATGGCGGTCCAGAACATGGCATCGAGGATCGACCAGTCACGATTGCGAATGAATTCTTCGAGTCGGGGTCGCCACTGACGCAGTGAAGCCTGCTGGAGCCACGTGCGAATGTTTTTCGGAGAATCACCAGTGAGTTTTCCGGAGGCAGCGGCGGAGTCAATGGCAGCGAGCAGTTCGGCAGTCATGCAGGGGATCCGGGGTAGGTGGAATCGCAGTCTGGATCGGGCGAATTCAGGCGCACTGAATCTACGTTACATCGGCGATGCGGGCAATCGCGTATGATTTTTCGGGAAACTTTCGTCTCGTTGCTTCCTGTCTTTGCATGCTGGTTGCTTTTTAAAGCTGCAACACGTGCCATTTGCATGAAAGATTGCTACACACAAGTCCTGAGAAGGCCCCTTGCTGTGGCTGGGGCGCTCGCTTGATTTCCTCCTGTTTGACGTTTCGTGTGAGGGCTGTTCTGCTGATGTCTCTGGCTGCACCGGAAGCGATTTTACGCGAAAAATTTGGTTACGGGGAATTTCGTGGCTGCCAGTCCGCCGTGATCCGGCGACTGCTGGCGGGGGGCCATACGCTGCTGATCATGCCCACCGGCGGCGGAAAATCGCTGTGCTTCCAGATCCCCGCACTGGTGCTCTCCGAACAGGACAGTTCCCTACGGCCGCTCACGCTGGTAATTTCACCCCTGATCGCGCTCATGAAGGACCAGGTCGACGGATTGCGAGAACGCGGCATCGATGCCGTTTTTGTGAATTCTTCGCTGAACCGTGCAGAGCGTGAGCAGCGTTACAGGGACCTTGCGGAGGGGCGTTTTGCGCTGCTTTATGTGACGCCCGAACGATTTCGCAAACCGGACTTCCTCGATGTTCTGTCGCGTCGTCGGGTCGTCCTGCTGGCGGTCGATGAAGCTCACTGCATCAGCGAGTGGGGGCATGACTTTCGGCCGGACTACACGCGGCTCGGGGAAATCCGAGAGCTTCTCGGACGTCCCACAACAGTGGCCCTCACGGCAACCGCAACCCCGGAGGTCCAGCGGGACATTCTGCGGCAGCTGCAGTTACCAGCTGATGCCGTGCAGCTGTTTCACGAGGGTATGGAGCGACCGAATCTGGATCTGCGGGTGAGTGAAGTTTGGGGAGCAGACGAGAAGCAGGAACTCATGCAGGAGGTCATCGAGCACTGGCTGGCAGAATCCGACGGCTGCGGAATTGTCTACTTCACTCTGATTCGTACGCTGGAAGAGTTCAGCGAACGACTGCAGGCAGAAGGACTTGAACACGTCTGCTATCACGGGGATCTCGAACGTTCCGTACGACGTGCCGTGCAGGACGAATTCATGCAGGGCCGCAGTCGACTGGTGCTGGCAACAAACGCCTTCGGCATGGGTGTGGATCGTGAAAATATTCGCTTTGTGATTCACGCAGACGTCCCTGGATCGCTGGAAGGGTATGTGCAGGAAATTGGCCGCGCCGGCCGCGATGGCCAACCAGCTGAATGCCTGCTGCTGTACGATCAGAACGACCTCAATACGCAGCTGGAGTTCATCCGCTGGTCAAATCCGGATGCCGAGTTCTGTGAACGAACATGGCATCTGCTGGTGCACAGTGCAGACCAGGTCCGCGCTTTTGGTATCGAATGGCTGCGGGAACGTCTGTGCGATCGTCAGCGACATGATCGGCGTCTGGAAACAGTACTCGCACTGCTGGAACGTTACGGGGTGCTCAACGACGAGCACGATCTGACGCACATGGAACTGCAGGGAGATCTGCCCGCAGAACTGGCGGATGCCGAACGACGATCAGAGAAGCTGTTACGTGACCAGAAACGCCTGTACGCACTGGTGCAATACATTCGCAGCGAAGATCGACCGGGATTTTTAAGAGAGTACTTTGGGTTGCTGTCCAGCGACTCCTGAGGCCGCGCGGCGATGGAACGGAAATCAGCTCAGCCAGTAACAGCAAACTGAAACAAGGGAAGTGATTCCGGCCGCTAAAACGATTACGCAGCCTCCGGGACGTGGCAGACCATGACGAATCAGACGACCCAGCGGAGATTCATAGCCCAGCTGGCGCTTCAGTCTGCGTTTTTGATTGGGCCACCAGCGGAAGGGGGCCATGACTTTGTTGATTCCCAGCGCCTTGTTGAGCTGCTTTTTTGCTCGCGTGACTCCAAGAATAGTTTTCAGCGATGGCCGACGATAGCGAAAGAATTTCATGGTACGGGCCCGGACGGTTGCAGGAGGAGGGTGATTTACCAGGAGAAGATTAACGTGGATGTCGAGTAGTGGGAAGGAGCCTGGGGCAAAGCAGGCTGCAGGGACTCGAACCGTGCGGCTTTTGAAACCATGTACCACAGCGTATGATGTGCCGGCATCGATGCTTCCCGGCCGTCTGCCTCCACTCCTTCCCCGCAAAGGCTCAGTGCCCTTGACAGATTCTACCCCTGCACCAGGCCTCACCCCCGTCTGGCTCGTCCTCTTTGATCCGCTCCCTCTCATTCAGTCCGACGTTCCATCAGCGGCGTTTGAAACCCTCGAAATTCAGTCGCTGGTGTTCGAACAGTACCTGATTCAGGATCTCCGGGAATCCGCAACACTTGATGATTATCTGGGTGGCGCAGATGCGATCACTGACTGGGCCCGAACGCTGTCGCTTCTGCCACGCGCTGTCGTCTGGCTGCAACTGGGACAGATTGAAGCCACAGCATTCAGGGCGGTATTGCAGCCTGCCATTTTTCCACTCTCACAGGATCTCTCCAGTACCGATCCGGAACAACTCCTGTCAACACTCAAACTGGCCTCACTGGTGCTCGTGACCGTCCGTCCTGTCTCGGATCCGGCGAAGGTGGCCGGGATCATGGAGGCGGCCGACGCTGTGCTGTCGCGTCTGAAGAATCTGGCCGAAACGGTTTACGGAACTTCAGAGGCACCGATGTGGCTGGTCACGGGTTTTCGTGGAGTCTCGCGACAGCTGCAGCAGCCATTCGAAAGCGGAGCGGACGAAAGCCGGATGCACGTTCCGCTGTGGTGGACAGATGCATCTTCAGCCGGAACGCGGCTGCAGAGCCTGTGCGGCAGTTTCGATCTGCTGCCAACTCTGGCGGCACTGCTGAAAAGAGATCACGGCTCAGCGACAGCTGTGGCAGCTGATCCGGCGCCCGACGGACCGCTCAGTCTGTTATCACCGCAGCTGCAAGGAACAGAAGGCGCCGCGCGGCTGTTGAGGATTCGCCACGATGCCTGGCTGGGACTCAGGACATCACAGTACTTCCTGCTGCAGCCCATGGAAACGGGAGCCGACGGGGCCGATGACAGGACAGATAACAACGCTGACGCCTCCGATGAAGCTGCTGGTCGGCGACTGTATCTGAAGCCGGACGATTACTGGAACGTGAACGACTGCATTGTGTCCTACGGTGAAATCGCACGGGAGATGGCTGATGGCAGTTGAGCCGAATCGCAGGGTAGTGGTGATCAACGTCGTGGGTTTGACGCCGGGCATGATCGGCGCAAACACTCCCCATCTGGCCACGCTTGCGCACGATGGTTTCATGCGACCGCTGGAAACCGTTTTTCCGGCCGTGACCTGCACTGTTCAGGCCTCGCTGCTCACAGGACTGACTCCGGCCCGCCACGGAATTGTCGCGAATGGCTGGTACTTTCGGGAACTCAATGAAGTGCTTTTCTGGAAGCAGTCGAATCAGCTGATTCAGGGGGAGCCGGTGTATGAGACGGCGCGGCAGCGATGGCCAGGGCATTCCACGGCGAAAATGTTCTGGTGGTACAACATGTACGCACCCGTCAACTGGTCGCTCACACCACGCCCGTCCTACCCGGCCGATGGGCGCAAGATTCCGGATGTCTACAGTGAGCCACCAGCGTTGCGGGATGAGCTGCAGTCAGAGCTGGGTCGGTTTCCACTGTTCAATTTCTGGGGGCCGACCGCTGATATCCGCAGCACTCGCTGGATCGCAGATGCATCCTGTCGTGTCCTTCGCGAACACCGTCCTTCGCTCATGTTCGTCTACCTCCCACACCTCGATTACAACCTGCAGCGACTGGGCCCCCACGATCCAGCGATCGCTGAAGACGTCCGTCTGGTGGATCAGGAAGCGGGAAAACTGATTGCCGCCGCCCGCGAACAGGATGCCGATGTGCTGGTGCTCAGCGAATACGGAATCTCTGAAGTCAATTCCCCGATTCACATCAATCGAATTCTCCGGGAAGCCGGACTCCTGCGAGTGCGTCGGGAACCGCTGGGCTGGGAAACGCTCGATGCCGGAGCATCCCGCGCCTTCGCTGTGGCTGATCATCAGGCAGCTCACGTCTATGTTCGCAATCCGGCCGATCGCCCCCGTGTTGCTGAGCTGCTTCAGCAAGTCCCGGGTATTGAACGCGTGCTGGACTCAGCCGGACAAGCAGAGTTGGGACTGAATCACGAACGCAGCGGAGATCTGGTGTGTGTGAGCAGTCGGGAATCGTGGTTCACCTATTACTTCTGGCTCGATGACGCGCTGGCGCCGGACTACGCACGCACTGTCGATATTCACCGCAAGCCCGGTTACGACCCCGCAGAACTTCTGGTGAATCCCGATCTGCAGTTTCCAAAACTCCGAATCGCCTCGCGGTTGCTCAAAAAACTGCTGGGTTTTCGTTACTACATGGATGTGATTGGTCTGAAGGCCGAAGTGGTTCGCGGCAGCCACGGCCGACTGCCGGACGCTGATCAGCTGGAACACGAAGGTCCGGTACTGATTTCTTCCCGCAAACAGATTGAACGCGATCGAGTGCATGTCTGTGATGTGAGGGACATGATTCTGAATCTGGAACAGGGGAGCAGGAGCTGATGAATCGAGATACGTTTCGTGCGATGCAGACGCCGGTGAAACAATTGTACGCGGCCCGGCCTGAGCGAGCGGCGGTGGTGCTGCAGGCAGAAGGTGAGGTGGATCTCGAACACATCGGCTGCCGCGTTCGACTGCTCATCAATGACGGCCACGATATTCTCGCCGGGCTGCACCCGGCCGCCGGTGGCGATGGCCTTGCAGCCTGCTCCGGAGAACTGCTGCTGCAGGCCCTGATCACCTGCGCCGGCACCACGCTTGCCGCCGTCGCAAAAGCACTCGGGCTGAAACTTCGATCAGCCACAGTGAAAGCCACCGGTCGCATGGACTTCCGCGGCACACTCGGAATTGATCGCTCTGTTCCCACCGGAATTTCTGAAATCCGCCTGACATGCCACGTCGATGGCGAAATCCCCGAGGATTCCGGGCGAAAACTTCTTGAACTCACTGAACGCTGCTGCGTCGTCCTTCAGACGCTGAAAAGTGGCGTCGAAGTACGCTCCGATCTGTCGATTTCAATGCACAGCAGTCAGGACACCTCGCTCAGCAATTCGGCTGCAGACTGAAGTTCCCTGCCGATTCGAGCAGCCAGTGGGTCGGCGTCGCCTGCAGTCACGCAGGCGGCAACCGATTCTGTCTCACCAGGCATCACGGGCCACGTATAAGTCTCCACTTCAAGGTGCGGAGCATAGTCCAGTTGCGCAACCTGACGCAGTGCCGCTTCCAGATCACGACGAGTCGTATTCAGAGGTCCAAGCGATTCGGCAAAAATGGGCACATGGAAGTGGACCCGCCACGCCTCCGCTCTCAGAAATTCATCCGCTGGACTGCGTTCGATGTCCGCAGGCTGCAGATCCAGCCGCGACTGAATACTGCCGTCGGCAAAACGGGCGAACGTCTGGTGCAGATAGCGAGGTTCAGCAAAGCGACACAACGCCTGCCGGCCTGCCACATTTTCAGAAGGATTCAGGAGCTCAACCGCGTTGGTGATGTGCACCTTGCAAATCCGGATGCCCTCCCTGTCAAAGGACCGGATGGACTTCGCCACGTCCTCGAATTCAACCGCCTGATGACAAACGTCAAAGCACAACCCGATGTACTTCCGAACAAGATCTTCACAACCCAACGCTTCGGCGTGTTCAAACAGTCCCCGAAAGACCGGCAGACTCCACTGCTCTGTACCCGATAACTCACAGAGCGGTTCAGGTTCAATCGCCAGCCGAATCATGCGACCGGTTGACTCGTGGATTGACCGCAGAGTGCGAGCCATCCGAATCAGATTGGTGTAGCAGAACGAACGAAAGTTGGCCGACTGAGGATTCATGCGGCCACCCAGTGGCACTGTGGACAGACTGCCTTCCGCCCCCTGAGGAAGCAGTTGTGCAAGAATCGCAGCGCACTGTTCTGTGTAATTCACTCGCGACTGACTGGCCCAGTCCGGCAGATATACACGCTCCTTCACACGCTCACTGTGAAAGTCGCCGTAGGGGAATGTGTTGAGCGTATAGCAGCACAGATCGTGCTGCCAAAGCGTTTGCGCAAGCGATTCGAGGGCGGCCGGATCTTCTGTCAGCTCCTGAGCCACACTGGCCGCCAGCCAAAGACCCGCTGCAACCGGAAACGAAAGCCCCTCACGAGCCACCGCAGTATAACGGGACAACCCAGCGTTGATCTCAGAAACAGTCCGCCCGGGATGGACGTTGGTGCAGTAGCTCAGGGGCAGCGTGGAAAGGGTCATGGAGTAAACTTGTGCCGTTAAAGAAGAGAAGTAAAAAACGCCTTACGAACCACCGGACGTCAGCCGGAAGACCAAATTCCAGGCAATCCCTGCCTGCCACCCGAACACTGAAAACTGAAAACTTCCCATCTTACCGACGTGGTGTGCATTTGTCACGACCGCGCTGAATCGACGAACGGTGCGAAACATCGCCAGGGGCTTCCGCCCGACCGCTACTACAGCCGCAAGGCGGCAGCCTGCGGGCAAAGGGCTCTGCCAACGCTCCGCAAACGCCCTCACCAGCGAGCGCACCTTCGGTGCGAAACATCGCCGGGGGCTTCCGCCCGACCGCTACTACAGCCGCAAGGCGGCAGCCCGCGAGCAAAGGGCTAGGCAAAAGCTCAGAAAGCACACTTACTCCAGAAC
>JBJTOP010000124.1:0-5001 GCA_046074645.1 Planctomycetaceae bacterium
ACTCGGGTTCCACGCCATCGAAGACCGACACTACGTCACCGATATCCACGCCACCATCCTGCAGCAGCTGGGACTGGATTCACGCAAACTGGAGATCCCCGACCGCAAGCGGCTTGACATCGACCATGGATCGCCCATTACGGCGATCATCAGCTGAGCCGCCATGCGGCTGAGTTTGTGAGCGGCTGGGCGGAAGCCCCCGGCGGTGTTTCGCACCGAAGGTGCGCGCGCTGGCGAGGGCGTTGGTGGGACGTGGGCAGCGCCGTTTGCCCGTAGGCTGCCGCCAGGCGGCTGCATTTGTGAGCGGCTGGGCGGGAGCCCCCGGCGGTGTTTCGCACCGAAGGTGCGCACGCTGGCAAGGGCGTTGGTGGGGCGTGGGCAGGGCCGTTTGCCCGCAGGCTGCCGCCAGGCTGCTGACCAGCGGCTGATCAAACGCAGTGTGGCGTGCGGTCGATGTCAATCGGCCGGTCAGGCTGTGGTGTGTTCCCGATGCGGTTCTGGCCGCGTTGGCACGCAGTGTAACCGGGGGATTGACATCCCCCGCACGCCTTGTCCTGGTGGGCTGCCTGCCGGTGAGTTACCGAATCGTGATGAAATCATGCTGATTGATGAGTGCCTGTACGAGGGCGTTTCTGGCGGCAGTCGGCGCATCACTGCCGGCAGGTGCGGCGGTACGGAATGCCGAGAGTGCTTCGAGGCAGAGGGCGAGTTCTTCTGGTGAAGGTTCGGCAGCAAGCACGGTGGTGCAGGCAAGCTGCACAAACTGTTGGTCGGTGGCGGCCGGGTGCAGTTTCTGCAGTCGCTCGGTGATTCGGGCGGCCATGTCGATGGCCAGCGGGCTGTTTTCGAGGGCGAGTGCCTGCTGGGGCACAATGCTGTCTGCTCGTCGGTAGCATTCCAGCACATTCGCATCGTCGAAAAGGGCGAGGAATTTCTGGTGTTCGTTATGCGAGTGGACGAAGTACAGGCTGCGTCGGCGTGAGTTTTCCATGGAGACCGGGATTGAAGGCCCACCGAGTGTCGGGTCGAGCTGCCCGGCGAGCGAAAGCAGGCTGTCACGGATGATCTGAGCTTCCATGCGTACGGAGTTGGCTCGCCAGTACCAGCGATTTTCGGGGTCAGCGAGAGCGGTGGTGGTCTCTGCACCGACGGGTGAGGATGCAAGTGCCCATGTGTCGGAGAGCAGAATCAGTCGATGCAGGTGCTTCATGCTCCAGCCGTGTTCCATGAATTCGACTGCCAGCCAGTCGAGCAGTTCCGGGTGTGTGGGACGGGCTCCGCGACGGCCGAAATCGAAGACTGAGGAGACCAGTGGTCGGCCGAAGTGACGGGCCCAGATGTGGTTGACGGCAACACGTGCGGTGAGTGGATTGCGTGGGGAGGCTATCCAGCGAGCGAGCGTGGATCTTCGGCCGGAGCTGGTTGTGGGGAACGGTCGTCGGCGGGAGTCATCGGATTCGAGATTACTTTCGAGAGTCTTGATGGCACCGACGAGGGGTGTGAAGCTGGCGGGTATCTGCGCCAGTGCGGCGTGGGCTTTTTCGAGCGATGCAGCGGCTGCGTCGCGTTGTTTTTCTGCTTCGCCGCGTTTGCCGGGGGTAGCGGCAAGCAGGAGGAATTCGCTGCGTGCCAGCGTTTCTGCGGCGGTGAGCGCGGCAAAACGGCGTTCCAGCTGAGCGGCAGTGGCGACAGCCTGTTTCGTTTCGGAAGCATCAGGACTGATGAACATGGCTCGCTCTGCTGTGGCTTTTGCCAGCAGCAGTTCGGGTTCGAGTGCAGCGACCGCGACTTTTGCCGAGGCTGCTTTCAGGGCCGCATTGGCCTCAGCAAGCGATTGCGGGCGGTCAGGAGGATTGCCGTCGGTGGCGTCCTGCATCTCAGCGTCTTTCGGGAGTGTTTTCAGCTGGAAGCCGTGAAATTCGGCAACGGCATCGAAGGCAATCAGCTGGAGTGTCCCTGCGCGGCGTTCGAATGGCAGCAGGCTGACGATCGCCACCTGACCATTCACGAGCACATTCACGAGCCGTCCGCGTACGCGAACGGTGAGTTCCTGCGGCTGCCCGAGCGGTACGGGGCGGGCCTGCATGGCGGCTTCGGGATAGACCTGCTGGCCGCCTTGCTTCCACGCCAGCTGGACCTTGGACCCACCTGCATAGCTGCTGAGGTAAACCATCACATGATCGACTCCGGTGACATCAAACCGCAGCCCCACGGACTTCCACATCTGACCGTCGAGCGTTGTGAATCTGAGCTGCGTTTCGAAGTCTGTCGGAAGCGATTTTGGGTGAAGCTCCAGCAGACAATCGACGGCCCCCGTCTGCTGCTGTCGGAGTCGTCCATTCTGCCACTTCCAGTCTCCACCGATGGCTGTCCAGAGATCAGGATTGGCGGAGGTGAAGGTGTCCTCGGCGAGAATTTCAGCGGGGGCTGGTGTTTTTTTCGGGGCGGGCGTTGCCGTTTTGGCGGCAGCAGCAGCGGCAGCATCCCGAGCTGCCGCTTCGTCAACGGCGACCGTCGCTCGCCGGACCTCGGTCTGAGCCTCCTGGAGACGCAGTTCGGCCGCTTCCCGGAGTGCGGCGATGAAGTCTGTTCGGAGCTGCGGGCGGGCGGCTTCAGCCGGGAGCGACACCGGAGTGATCGGGAACGCTTCAAAGTTCAGAAATGCGGGCAGTGCCGGAATGATGGGCCGCTGCTCATCGGGGTTGCGGTCATCTCCGCGAATATGCAGCCATGTCGGAGCATCAAGATTACAGTCGAAGGCCCTCGGGATACCGTTCTGTTCGGCATCCGTAATTCCGGGAAGCAGATCCGTGCGAATTTGATAGGGTTCGAAGAACGCCCGCAGCTGATAGTATTCCTGCTGGGAGAATGGATCGTACTTGTGGTCGTGACACTTGGCACAATTGAAGGTCATGCCGAGCATAGCTTTGAACGTGTGCTGCAGCGTTTCATCAAGCCAGCTGGTGCGATTGAACTTGAAGTACTGGCGAGCCAGAAACCCGGTGGCCCGCAGACGTCCGGAATCCGTGGGATGCAGTTCGTCGGCCGCCAGCATATCCAGCAGCATCTGATCGTAGCCGGTGTCGGAATTGAGTGATTCGATGATCCAGTCGCGCCAGTGCCAGATGTGCTTTTGCGAATTGCGGACTTCTGCACCAAGGCCCCACCAGTCACTGTACCGCCAGATGTCCATCCAGTGTCGTCCCCACCGCTCGCCGTAGTGCGGTGAAGCGAGCAGACGGTCAACCACCCGGGCACGGGCAGCGGGTGAAGCATCAGCCAGAAACTCCTGCTGTTCTTCGGGGGTCGGCGGGAGTCCCGTGAGGTCCAGCGAGACGCGGCGCAGCCAGGTGCGTGGATCGGCTGGCGGCTGAGCTGTGAGGTTGTGCTGTTCGCGGGCGGACTGCAGAAATGTGTCGATCGGAGTGATCGCGCGACCGGGGTTTGTAACAGGTGGAAGAGCAGGGCGAACGGGGCTGCGGAATGCCCAGTGTTCCCGGGGATCCTCATCCGGAGTTTCTTCTGCAGGTCCGTCAGCTCCGGACTGAATCCAGTCGCGCAGAGCAGCAATCTGTTCCGGCTTCAGAGGTTCTCCTTCCGGGGGCATTCGGACCGAGAGATCGGCCGCGGTGACTTTAGTAAGCAGCAGGCTGGCGGCTGCATCACCTGGGACGACAGCCGGACCGGTTGTGCCCCCCCTGCGAATAAGACTGGCAGTGTCCAGACGGAGTTCACCTTCCTGTTTGAGCGCACCATGGCAGGCCACGCAGCGTTCCCGCAGCACACCTCGAATTTGCTGAGTGTAAAGATCGTCGGCAGCAAGCGACTGATCAGCAGTGAAAAGACTGCTGATGAACGCAGCGGCCGAAAGGAGCAGCAGAACTGAGACCCGGGGAGTGCAGGCGGGACGCATGGCAGGGCACCAGCGGTGGCGGGGATGGGGAGGCGCGAAGGCGGTGCTGGATTCTAAGAACCGGGACAGGGCGTGTCACGACAGAAACAGCGCTGAAAGCGGGAACCGGGGAAATCGGTTGTCACGCACGGCTTGACCGGATTTGTCGCAAATTCCTATACTCCACGGCTTTCCCGACGCTCGCTTCAGACCTCATTGAAAGCCCCGACCATGTCGGAACCGCAGTTCTCTCATCGCCCGGACGAAGTTCAGCTGGCAAAAATCCTGCGTGAATCCCGCCCGCTCCTCGAACGCTACGGCACTGCTGCAATCTACGGTGCCGCTCTGCTGCTGGCAATCGCAGCGATCGTCGTGTACGTCGCTCGTCGCCCCCCCGCCACTGCGGCCGAATCAGCCAAACTCCTCAAGGCAGAAACGCCGGAAGAGTTCAGCGATATTGCCGATAACGCTCCCGGCACCGCCATCGGACAGGCCGCCAGTCTCCGCGAAGGGGAACTGATTCTGCAAAACGCCCTGCGGAATCTGTTCACCAACCGCAAAGTCGGACTCGAAGAACTCGATGATGCCGAAAAAGTCTTCCGCAAACTCAATGACGATACCACTCTCAGCGAAGACGCTCGACTGAAGGTCGCCGTCGGACTCGCCCGCATCCTCGAAGCCCGATGCGATGGCAGTGATGCCACCGTCAAGTCCGCAGTCGAAGCCTGGGATCAGGTACTCACTGCCTTCCCCGACTCCAAAGTCTTCTCCGCTCTCGCCGAAGAACGCAAAAAGAAACTGGCACTGCCCGCAACCAAAGAGTTCTACGCATGGTTTCAACAACAAAATCCTGCCCCCGGTGATCCACTCGGCCTGCCACAGGATGGCCCAGGTGATGTCCCCGGCATCCCCAGCCTGCTGGGCTCCGATCCGCTTAAAGGACTCCTGCCGCCCAACGTCCCCGCTGCCCCAAAAACAGAAACCCCGGATCCTGCAGCCCCCGCTCCCGACGCACCGAAACCTGATGCTCCGGCACCAGCACCCGATGCACCGAAACCCGATGCTCCGGCGCCCGCCCCCGACGCACCGAAACCTGATGCTCCGGCACC
>JBJTOP010000125.1:0-6444 GCA_046074645.1 Planctomycetaceae bacterium
GCGGCAGCCTGCGGGCAAACCGCCCCCGCCAACGCCCTCGCTGGGCTGACGGTGGGCTGCGGACCCTCGCTGCTGGTCGTCCAAACGAACAGTTTCAGCCAATTTGCATCGCGATAACTCCATTGACAGCAGAGCTTTCCATCGCGTTTTCCAGGGGACTGTCCCTCCCAAAGGCGGTGACGATCGGCTTTGCAGAACCCCCGGAAAATCGTTCGGCCGGGTGCAGCCGCAGGTTGTGATCCTGACGTGAAAATCACTGCATCCGTTCCATTCGCAAAATTCGCCGCAGTCATTCAAGACGGTAACGCCGCAACCCATAAGGCGTGCTGCCGCGGTGGGCTGCAGATCATTCGGGAGCTGCGGTTCCGTGCGGCGGGAAGTTTGCCAGTGTCAGTGACTTGTTGAAGGTTCGGCGACAGCTGAACAATCGAACAGTAATACCACCGTGGAATCCACTGGAAGCAGATACTACAGGGGGACTCATTGACTTTTACGACTGCGGGCTCTGTGCTGGTTCCGAAAACTCTTCCGCGCTGTGTCAAGCGAGGGTTTACCCTTTTTTAGAAAAATCCGACAAGCGATTGAAAAACTTTGGGGATTCCGTCGGTGTTTCCTCCTAGTCTAGGTTGGATGAGCAATTTAAGAGATCCGCAAAAAAAATGCGGATTTCCTGCATAAAACATTTACTAACAATGAGAATCTGGAGTATCCCATGAGCCGACGTCGCTATTCTCGTCGCACCGAGTGGCAATCAATGGGGAGTTCATGGTTGTCTGAGTTGCTGGAGTCGCGTCTGTTGCTGGCTGCTGCGGCGATTCCGTCGTCCGTGCCAGCGGCAACGGTTTTGCGTCAGCCGGCCTACGTACTCGGCGAAGTACTTGTTCAGTGGAAGCCCGATTTTCAGTCGCCGATGTCCGGACCGGTCACAGTTGGGTTTCCATCAGAGGTGATTGAATCGATCGAGACCCCGCTGATGCGTGCTCGCGGGGCAGGGCGTGTGGAGCGTTTGCGGGTGAGCAGTGGTGTCAGCGTCGAGGAGGCGGTGGCGGCATTGCAGTTGGATCCGCGAGTCAGTGTCGCGGAGCCGAACTGGATTTTTCAGAGCACTGCGGTGAGCAATGATCCGTTGTACGAGGGCGGCGGGACGTGGGGCATGTACAGCGGTGACTCACCCACACCTGTGGGTCCGACAGGCACAACAAACATCTGGGGCAGTCACGCGGAGCAGGTCTGGGGCAACAATGTGACGGGGAAATCAGATGTGATCGTTGGCGTAATTGATCAGGGAGTTCAGATCACGCATCCGGACCTGATCAACAACATCTGGGTCAATCCCTTTGAAACACCGGGAGACGGGATCGACAACGACGGCAATGGCTATGTGGACGACGTGAACGGCTGGGACTTTCTGAACAACGACAATTCGGTGTATGACGGGAGCGCTGACAGTCATGGGACGCACGTGGCCGGAACGATTGGTGCGGAGGGTGGCAACGGTCAGGGAGTGGCCGGGGTCGCCTGGGACGTGACGATGATCCCGCTGAAGTTCATGGGAACATCCGGGGGAACGACCGCAAACGCGATTCGCTCACTGGACTACCTGACTGACTTGAAGGCACGGCATGGACTGAACATCGTGGCCAGCAATAATTCGTGGGGTGGCGGAGCCTATTCGCGACTGCTGCATGAGGCGATCATTCGTGGTGCCAATCGGGACATTCTGTTTGTCGCAGCCGCTGGCAACTTGTCTGCCAACAACGATACGGTTGCCAGTTATCCTGGGAATTTCAATACATCGATAGGCACACCGGCTCTGGCGGCGGCCAGTTACGACGCGGTAATTTCGGTGGCAGCGATCACCGAGACGGGCGCGCTGGCTTCCTTCTCCAATACAGGTGCCACGACCGTTGATATTGGTGCCCCCGGCAACTCCATTCTCTCCACGGTCCCTGGCGGCTACGGAACCCGCAACGGCACTTCGATGGCAGCCCCTCACGTAACCGGAGCAATTGCTTTGTTTGCATCTGCGATGTCGGGTCGCGTGCCAGCACCGGTTATTCGTGCCGCGATTCTTGGCAGTGCAACTCCGACAGCATCCCTTGCCGGGCGAACCGTCACTGGAGGTCGCCTGAACATCTATGAAGCGCTGCAGCGATCTGCAAGCATCAATCTGGACAGGGATGTTTACGGACCGACGCAGTCCATGACTGTCACAGTTGTGAGTGCAGCGGGGAACTCCAACAGCCAACTCCGCGATTCGCTCACCATCCGCGTTCAGAGCACAACAGAAACTTCACCACTCAGCGTAACTCTGCTCGAAACCGGTAATGCCACTGGAATTTTTCGGGGTACCGTGCAACTGGCTGCAGGTCCTGCGGTAGCTGACCAGTTTCTGCAGATCTCACATGGCGATCAGATCACGGCGTCTGTCCCAGGCCTTTCCGTGACGGATATTGCCACCGTCGATGCGCTTCCGCCAGCCCTCTCCGGAATCAGTATCAGCAGCACGGGTTCGACGGCTGCAGTTGCATGGAATACCAGCGAACCGGCCAGCGGAATTGTGCGTTTTGGACGCACAGCCACAGCACTGGATCGTTCTGCCAGCATCACGTCTCTGGCACTTGCTCAGAATACCACCCTGCACGCACTCGATACCGCTGCCAGCTACTTTCTGCAGATCGAAGCCACGGACGCGAATGGAAACTCGGTGCTTTCCGAAGTCCGTGCCTTCAATACTCAGGCCCCGGCGCCGATCCTTTTCGTTGATGACGATCAGGGTGCAAATCTCGAAAGCTCCTTCAAAACCGCGCTGACCGCCAATTCGCTGGCATTCAATGACTGGAACGTGTTCGCCGGCTCCCGCCTGCCCACCGCGAATAACCTCGCTCCCTATCAGCTGGTCATCTGGAATACCGGCGCTGACTTCGAAGCTCCTGAAGCAGGGCTTTCCACCGATGAACAAACCGCCATTGCCGCTTATCTTGATGCCGGCGGACGCATCTTCATCTCCGGCCAGGATATTCTCTACAACGGCGTATCCGCCGACTTTCTCCAGAACTACCTCAGGATTGCCAGCTACATTGATGATTCCATTGACGGCGCTCATACCGAGACAGGGGTACCCGGCAGCCAGATCACCGACGGCCTGACTCTTTCAACTACGGTGCCCGGTGGCTATGCCTTTCTGCTTGCAGATGCCGTGGAACCGGCCCCCGGTGCCAACGGACTGCTGCTCCACAATCAGCCGTCGATCAGCCCGATCTGGTCAGGTGTCAGTTACCATGGCAATTACGCGGCGGGTGGATTCGGATTGGTGTTCACGACAGTGCCGTTCGAAAGCATCAGTGCAACGGCCCCGCAACCAAACAATCAGGCAGAGTTTCTGCGACGTATTGTTCAGTTTCTAAATGCCGACATCAGGCCCGGAATCGTGGTCACGCCGGCTGCGTCTGCGATCACCAGCGAAAGCGGTGGCACATCTTCATTCAGTATTCAGCTCACCAGCCAGCCTTCCGGCAGCGTTACGATTCCTCTGACTTCTTCCGCCAGCTCCGAAGGCATCGTCGCGGCGAACTCCGTCGTTTTCACCTCGGCCAACTGGAACATTCCGCAGACGGTCACAGTCAGCGGTATTGATGATTTCGTGGACGACGGTGACACCTCATGGCTCGCGCTCACGAGTCCGGCTGTATCGACCGATCCCGGTTACAACGGCCTTGATGCAGCAGACGCGACATTCACAAACATCGACAATGACACAGCAGGCATCAGCGTGTCCTCGTTGTCGGGGTCCTTCACCTCTGAATCCGGGACCAGTGTCAGCTTCACGGTGCGACTCAACTCACAACCGATCAGCTCTGTCAGTCTTGCTGTGAATTCGGCAGATGCCACCGAGGGAACAGCGCTGCCGGGTTTGCTGGTGTTCACACCGACAAACTGGTCGCAGTCTCAGACGGTCGTTGTAAGCGGTGTCGATGACACCATCTGGGACGGCGATGTGACGTACTCCGTTGTAATCGCTGCTGCCACCTCCCTTGATCCGCTTTACCACGGCATCAATCCAGCCGACCACAGCGTCGTTAATCTCGACAATGATTCACCACCGCCAACCAAGTTTTACGCAGTTGACGACGGATCCACGGATCGAACATTTGAATACGATGCTGCTGGCAACCTGATTGAACACTACGCCGTCAATACGGAGAACAACGCTCCGCGCGGAGTCGCCGTAACGGCCGCAGCAGATCGTCTTTGGGTGATCGATGCCAGCCGCAAAGTTTATGTCTACGATACCTCCGGCAATCTGCTCGGCTCATGGACCGCCACGCTGCCATACACTGTCGTGGAAGTGCAGGGTATCGCTACTGATGGGACGAACATCTGGGTCGTGGATCGACGCTCAGACCGAGTTTTCTATTATGCTGGTGGAGCTCAGCGACTTTCCGGCTCGCAGACCAGTACAAGCAATTGGTCGCTGACACGTCGCAACGCGGACGCCTCCGACATGGTTTATGGCAGCCAGAATGGCCAGGCGTATCTGTGGGTTGTCAACAACGGAATTGAAGACTCAGTCTTCCGCTACACACTCAACGCCACCGGCGGTATGACCACTTTCGCCTCCTGGCTTCTGGACATCAATAACAGCCAGCCGACGGGTATCACGCTCGATCCGTCCAATGAAACCATGGACGTCTGGGTGGCGGACAACGTGCAGGGCCGTGTCTATCGCTACGGAAATGGTCGCACCGCAGCCGCGCCTGCTGTATCCAGCTCGTTTGCCCTCGCCGTTGCCTCAGGCAATTCGAACATTCAGGGTATCGCGGACCCACCTCCTCCAGCTCGCGAATCGAGGCTGCCCGGCTACCAGCCCGGCGCAGCCGCCAGCGGACCTGCTCCGACCGCTGCCTCCGCCACATCGAACCCCGCTGTGGTTTCTGTCCGGCATCTTCGCCCGGCCGCCCCGGCCGCCCCGCCAGAGACATTCAACTCCGGGCTCGTAATACCTGCGGCTGATCAGACGCCCGCAGGGCCGCACGTTCGCGCAAAGGATACGTCCCACTCCGCAGCCCGCCCGGCTTCAACTGAATTCTCAGCGGCTGGCAAAGCTTCGCGGCCCACTGCACTTGACCTGTTCTCAAACCCGTCTGAACTTGACCTGCTGCTGGCTGCCCTCTGAAAACGAAAACAGCCCTGAAGAAAACTTTCTTCAGGGCTGTGGAGTTTATTCCGGTTCAGCTGTGTTCAATCCGCTGCACTACCAGTTGGACGGATTCAACACCCAGTACCATTTGTCTTTTTCTTTGTTGAAGTTCAGCTGCCAGTATCCGTCGTCCCATTCGAGGGACACTTCGCGCCATCCCATGGGAACCTGCGGATACGGATAGAACGGGCCGATGTACGGCCATGCACTGGCACTGTACTGCGTGGGGTAGCTCACAGCGGCCGAGTTGGGATACTGGGCGTAGGACGGCCACGCATAAGGCGGCAGGTGCGGGTGGTTGTAGGATGTTGGGGCATAGCCGACAGCGGTTGGCGGCATCATCGCCGGACCAGCCTGCATGGGCATCGGCATTGCGGCAGCCTGCACCGGCATTGCGGCAGCCTGCATCGGCGGAGCCTGAACTGCGGGGCGATTGGTGGAAGGAGCGGAGACCTGAGCTACCGGACGGGCCACGGACAAACCGTTATGAACGGTGGTCACACCTGGCACGCGGGAAGCGGCCTGAGCAGCGGCCTGACGCTGGGCAGGTGAATCAACCTGTCCGATCAGCGTCGCGACTCCATTCGTGCAGCGCACTTCGATGTCATAGTTGAGCAACCCTGCATCGGCGAGAGACTGTGCCACACCTCGTGCGACGGCAGTGTCATTACCGACTTTCGGGGCGGCTGCCTTCGCCGGAGGAGCCGAGGGCTGACTGGTGGCCGGTGCCGGAGGCGTGCTGGCAGCAACCTGCTGGATCTGACGGGCTGGGGCACCGGAGCTGACAGCGGCGGCTCGCGTCACCGGTGACGGCTTCGGCTGTTCCATTGCTGTTACGGCCGGCTGAACTGTTCCGCCTCCCGGCGGTACATATTTAATGTCGTTCTGCACGCGGGTGATACCGGGGACGGTACCTGCAGCACGCTGGGCCAGCGTTCTCTGGGACGGATCAGACACTGATCCTGTGATCACAGCAACGCCGTCGATCACCTGCACCTGAATGCCTTCACCCTGCACCTGAGCTTTTCGCATGGCGCCGATCACGTCATTTGCCTGCTGCTGATTTCGCTCCTGATCAGAAGCTTCGGAAAACGGGAGCCGCGGTTTCAGCCGCGACAGGAACCCGTCTGCACTGGCAACGGTCGGGCAAGCCGACATCACTCCCAGCACGAGAACCCACTTACCGTACTTTCGCATGAAAGCTCTCCTCCGTGAGGTACCTTCCGTTCCGGACCGCGCTCGTT
>JBJTOP010000126.1:0-5426 GCA_046074645.1 Planctomycetaceae bacterium
GTACAAATGCCAACCCAACATGCGTCGCATCGACATGCCAACACCACGAGGAGACGAAGATACTCAGGGGCAATTCAGCCTCTGATCCGGACTTTTTTCAAAAATCATCGAAAAGTGCGAACGACCACCAATTTCGCCTCCCATTGGGCCGCTGGCAGTGGTGGACAGTTGTCAAACAAAGTTCCAGTAGTCAAACTCAAACGGTCTGCCGTTCTCCTCCCACCGGTATCGCTGCCATGAATCGTCGATTGCTGCTGATTTGTCTCTTCGTTTGCTGCATCGTCGCTGCGGCTGACGTTGCCGTTGCTCTGCCATTTCCGCAGGCCAGCGATGATTTTCCGGCCGCCTTCAATACGGATCCGCCGGATTCCCATCCACCGACGCCCGCTGAAATGCTGCCGCTGATTGATCTGCCACAGGGATTCACGGTGACTCTGTTCGCCGGGGAACCGGACGTACAGCAGCCGATCAACATGGAGTTTGACGATCGCGGGCGTCTCTGGGTGGCTGAGAATTACACCTACAGCGGTGGCCCCTACGAAACAAAGCTCCGAGACCGCATTGTAATCCTCCACGACTCCGATGGCGATGGCCGGCATGACACTCGAAAGGTCTTCTGGGACAAGGGATTCATGCTCACCAGTCTCACATGGGGCTTTGGAGGCGTGTGGATTCTGAACGACGGCACACTTTCGTTTATCCCCGACCGAAATGGGGATGACGTTCCGGACAGTGACCCGGTTGTGCTCCTGGATGGCTGGAGCCGCGACTGTGGACACAACTTTGTCAGTGGTCTGATGTGGGGCCCGGACGGCTGGCTGTACGGGCGTCACGGAATTGTCGATACGTCTTACCCAGGCACCCCGGGAACACCCCGCGACCAGCGCGTTTTCATGAATTGCGGCGTCTGGCGATTTCATCCAGTCCGCCATGTTGTAGAAGTGGTCTGTAACGGCACCACCAATCCATGGGGGCTGGACTACAACGAAGACAACCAGTTTTTCATGACCAATAACGTGCAGGGGCATCTCTGGCATGTGATTCCCGGTGCTCGCTATCAGCGGATGTATGGCCGTGACTTCAATCCTCACGCCTACGAGCTGATGGAGATGACAGCCGACCACTATCACTGGGACACAAAACTCAAATGGACCGACAGCCGCGACGGAAAGGCCAACGACCTCGGCGGCGGACATTCACATGTCGGCGGACTGATCTATCACGGTGAAAACTTCCCGGCCGAATACCGCGGAAAGATCCTGATGTGCAACACGCACGGCCGACGGATCAATGTCAATCGGCTGGATCGGGAGGGCAGCGGCTACGTCGGGCGCCGTGAACCGGATTTCATGCTTGTCAGGACTCCCTGGTTTCGCGGTGTGGACCTGAAGATGGGTCCCGAAGGAGCAATTTATGTTTCTGACTGGTCGGACAACGGCGAATGTCATGACCACGATGGCATTCATCGCACCAGCGGCCGCATTTACCGAATCGCGTATGGCAACCCGACCAAAGTCGATGTGGACGCTCTACGAAATTCCACCAGCACTCCGCGCCCCGGCTGGTTCTCTCGGCGTGACATCCGCTGGAACCAGGAAAAGACGCAGCAGAATGATGTGGTCTCGCATCCCGCACTCGACGGCAAATCGCTCACCGTCAGGGACCTCGGCTGGCTGGAAGCCACCAATCAGCTCACCACAGAACATCTCGAAGGAGCTCTGGCGTCTGCAGATCCTCTGACCAAAGCGTCCGCGGTCCAGCTCGCTGCTGCCGCTGCAAACGATCGCACTCGGCTGCAAAACCGGTTGAAGGCGATGGCCGCCACCAGTCAGCCCGCAAATGTGCTGCTTGCACTGGTCTCCGCCCTGCAGAAACTGGAATCCGAACCCCGCCACCAGCTTGCTCTGACGCTGCTGAAGAACCCCGCCAACGCGGCCACCATTCACGGCGACAACCAGCTGACTCTGATGACCTGGTACGGTATCGAATCGCTCGCAACCCATCCCGAACTGCTGCCGCTGCTCAGCCCCATCCCCAAACTGCAGCAGTTCACGGTGCGGCGTGTGGCCCATCAGATGGCAGCCGGAGAAGCGACGGCCGCCGCAGCGGCTCTGTCGCTGATAGCGTCTCGTGCCCGCGGTGATGCGGCGGCACAGACGCGGGCCGTTGAACTGCTGGCATCTTTCCGTGCTGGCCTTGCCGGACTTGCCCGCATTGCTGCTCCAGCAAACTGGCCAGACGTCGATCGGACCCTCCGGGCAGCCAGCAACCCTGAGATCACTCGAGCGGCCGATGGGCTTGCTGCCCTGTTCGGAGACGGCACAGCTCTCGCCGATCTGCGAACACTGGCCGCCGACGCGGCCGCTGATCCGCTGGCACGGCAGCAGGCCATTCAGGCACTCGCCCAGGCCAAAGATTCCGAATCTGTGCCAATCCTGATTCGACTGCTCAATGACCGCGCCGCGTATGACGCCGCCATTGTCGCGATGGCTGCCTTCGACAGCCCCGAAATCGCCAGCGAACTGGTCAGGCGGCTGCCAGGTTTCAAGGACGGCAACCGCAGTCTCGCCATCGACACGCTCTCCAGCCGTCAAGCGTGGGCGGAACAGCTGATCGCGGCAATTGAAGCAGATCGCATCCCCGCCCGCGAACTGACCGCTGCTCAGGTCCGGCAGCTGCTGGCCTTTAACGATCCACACATCCGCGAAGTCCTCGAAGCCCGCTGGGGCGTCGTTCAGGAAACCCCCGAAGCGCGGCTCGCTGCCGTTGAAAAATGGCGGAGTCTGCTCACACCAGAGAAGCTGGCAGATGCCAGCATCGAACATGGTGCAGAACTCTTCAAACAGTCCTGTGCATCCTGCCATAAGCTCTACGGAGAAGGTAAAAACATCGGACCGGATCTGACCGGTGCCAACCGCAGCAATCTTGAATATCTGCTGCTGAACCTGATCGATCCCAGCGCCGTGGTACCGAGGCAGTTCACAACATCCGTCATTGTGCTGAATGATGGACGCGTGCTGACCGGCGTGGTGGTGTCAACAACCGATCAGACTCTGGTGGTTCAGACCGACCGGGAACAGGTCACCCTTGCCCGCAGCGACATCGAAGAAACGCGGGACACCGGCAAATCGCTCATGCCCGACGGTATGCTGGATAAGCTCACGGAAGAACAGGTTCGCGATCTGTTCGGCTTCATGATGCTGCGGAGGTAACGGGTCGCTTGTCTCAGTCGCGTTTCGCTGTGTGAAACGGCAGAAGGCCCCATCTGTAATTGGCTTCGCGTTGTCGCGGAAAGTTCTTTTCGCAGAGCGAAAAGCGACTTTGAAAGGTCTCCTCTGATGTCTCGACACTCCCCGCGGACACTCACTGCCGTCGGTTTCACTATACTATATATATCCGTCCTTTGCGGCCCCGGCTGTCTGGATGCAATCAACGCCGCAGACCCGCCCGCCGGGCCACTCTACGCATGGTATCAGGAAGGTGGTCTTGAGGCGTCCGGCAGCGAAGTGACAGCGTGGAAATCAGCCGCCGGGGACAGCCCGGCTCGGACGCTCAGTCGCGTCTTCGGTCGGCCACAGCTTGTGAAGGTTGAAGCAGCTTTCGGAAAAGCCGCGGTCGTGCGTTTCAATGGCACTGCGGCGCTGTGGCAGGCTGTTGGTTCATGGGGCACGCTGCGCGACGCCAGAACTGTGGTTCTGATGGCAAGGCTCCCACAGACACGCTCCGGAGTGCTCTTCGATGGAAGCACCCGCGTGGGTTCAGTGCCTGTTCGCTGGGAACAGGGGCAATTTGCAGCACCAGCGCGGCCGACTGGCATTTCGACGCCGACGGCACAGGTGGGCGACAGTTCGTGGCAGGCTGCTGCCTTTGTATTTCCCGCCGGCCAGACACCACTCGGAGGGCTGATCCTCGGGGCAAACGTCGCCACCCGAGACGGGCTCGCCTGTGATATCGCCGAAGTGCTTGTCTATCCCCGCGCACTCTCCGAGGAAGAGTGTCAGGAGACTGTCAGGTGGCTGTCAGAAAAATGGGGCCGGCCCACGGATCTTCCCGCCAGTGAACAGCCGCAGCCACCGCAGCTGCCGAATGATCCGCGGCTGTTCCGCACGACACTCAGACGTGGAGGAGACGACGGCGTTGACACCTATCGCATTCCCGGCCTTGCCACCACACCCCGCGGAACACTCGTGGCCGTCTACGATGCCCGAAACCGCAATGGAGGTGACCTGCCGGGTGACATCGATGTCGCCATGCAGCGTTCAACTGATGGCGGCGAAACATGGAGTCATATTCTGAGGATCATGGACTTTGATGCTGCCGTGCAGGGTTCGCAGGGAAACGGTGCAGGTGATCCGGCAATACTTGTGGATCAAAAAACGGGCCGAATCTTCGTAGCAGCACTCTGGTCCAAAGGCCCGCGAGGCTGGAATGGCAGCGGTCCCGGGATGACCCCGGAAGAAACCGGCCAGCTGATGCTGGTTCACAGCAGCGACGACGGGCTCACATGGTCATCACCAATCAGCCTCACGCCACAAGTCAAGCAACATGACTGGAGACTTTGCTTTAATGGTCCGGGCAATGGCATTCAGCTGCAGAATGGCACGCTGGTCTTTGCAGCTCAGTACCGCGATTCGTCGGGCAAGCCACATTCCTGCTTCATCGCCAGCAGTGACGGGGGCGACAACTGGAAGATATCACCGGCAGCGATTCCCGAAGGCATCCCAACCAGCGAAAGCGCTATTGCCGAATTGCAGGACGGGGCACTGCTCCTGTCGATGCGGAACGAGTCGCGATCGGGTCAGAGAGCCTGGGCTCGGTGGGACTGGCAGGGGAATTTGTGGAACGGCAAATGGAGCGACTCGTGGCTGGAGCTCCCGGATCCAACCTGTATGGCCAGTCTCATTCGACATCCCCACGGGGAGCTGATCTTTTCCAATCCAGCCGATATGCAGCAGCGGAAGCGTTTGACCATTCGTTCCAGCAGCGATGGTGGACAGACGTGGAGTCGCGGACAGTTACTGGATCCCGGTGGTGCCATGTATTCGTGCCTGACTGTGCTTGCCGACGGCCGAATTGGACTGCTCTACGAGAGCGTTGACGCCGCAGGTTTGGTGTTCGTGCGTTTTCCGCTCGACTGGGTTCTTGAAGAAACCAGTGCCAGTCAGAAATAAGCCAGAAACCGAAGCCCGTTTGCACACGCTCACCCGTTAAAACTCGCCCCACCATCCCACCACCCACCCTACCCCACCCTACCCCACCCGAGCCGCGCCCGTCAGGAAGCGGAAACCCCACCCATCCACCCCGCAACGGCAGCGCAAAGGTGCATGGCACCTCAACAGCCCTTTGTTGCCTTTTGCTCTGCAAAACGACTTCCAATGCCGTTCTTTCGCGGAGCGAGAGACGACTATCGCAGCCTTCAGGCGGCT
>JBJTOP010000127.1:0-14051 GCA_046074645.1 Planctomycetaceae bacterium
CCACCCGCACAAAACGGATGGTTCTGCCATGACCAGTTGACGTAGTGGGCGATGTAGACGTCGGGATGCTGATCTCCATTCAGATCTCCCCACGCCGCACTGCTGCTCCACTGCTGATCCGTGAGACCACATTCAGCACTCTGCACAACAAACGTTCCGTCCCCTTCGTTATGCCACAACTGGACTCCACCGTAACCTGTGATGAGCACATCCGGGAAGCCATCGTGGTCATAGTCGGTGCAGGAGACACCGTGGCTGTAATGAGCTGCCGTGACGATGCCGGAAACTGTCGATACATCCTGCCACTTCCAGTTTCCCTGCCAGCGAAACAGGCCGTTGTTCGCCGCGAGGATTTCCTGATCGCGAAAGCTGCCGCCCCCGGCAAGCCACAGGTCTTCACGACCATCGCCATCATAGTCCAGCGGCGCGAGACCTCCGCCCAGAGACTCAAGAATTGAGAAATGCCCGGCCTCTTCGCCGTTTTCATACTGAAAAATCAGGCCACTGTCCGCTGTGCGATCGACAAATGACCAGCGCCCCGCCCCCGTCGCGGAATCTGCAGGCTGCTGCTGTGCAGCACCTCCGGCAGTCGCGTCAGCAGGGACTGTCCCTGCGTCCTGCCGGCAGCCACAGACGAAACAGATTCCAGCAACAAACATCAGACGAGGCCAGCGGAACATCACAGCCTACTTTCCGTCGGTCGCCCCAGCTTTTTCACTCTCACTGATCACAACCGCCCGTTTGATGTAATCCAGTTCCGGGAAGGCACGTTCCAGATACGAATTTCCCTGCTGCTCAATCAGGTTCTGCTGGGGCTGTTCGCCATACTGCGGATTGATGCCCTCCACATTGTGAAATCCTTCGATGACTTCACCAAACACGGAAAAGCCCAGACCATCCAGGTTGGTATTTTCACCGAAGTTGACGAACAGCTGTGTCGTGCGGGTGTCGGGACCGGAGGTGGCGAAGCACAGCGTTCCTCGACGATTACTTTGCAACACCTTGTCGTCGGAGATCTTTCGATCCCACTTCCGATGCTTTTCGGGTGTCCCGTTGATTCCGAACTGCACCACAAAGCCGGGCACTACGCGGAAGAAACGGCACTCGTCGTAGAAGCGATCCTGTACAAGTTCGTAGAACCGCTGAGCACCGAGCGGGGCCCACTCGCGGTGTACTTCCACCACGAAATCACCAGCCGTGGTCTCGAACTTGACCTTGAACGTGCCAGTCTGCGGCGCACTGATTTTTTCGTTCGGATTGGGGCCAAGATTGTATGGCAGGTCCTCAGGCTTCATCTCCTGTTTCGCCGGAGGAAGGTCCTGGGTCCTGCGAGTCTGCTCGTATTCGCCAAGTCCCCGTGGCAGACCCGGCGTCTGTTCAGTCTCCCCACAGCCGCAAACTGCGGACAACACAAGCAGCGAAAACATCAGCAGCAGCGAATCACGGCGCATCACAAATGGTCCCCCACAGATGGCAAACATCCAGACAACCCCTGTTTATCCAGGGACCGAAGAAATTTTCAAGAGCCTGAGCCTCGAAAATCAGGTTTGAGGCACCGGAAGGGGGCTGAGACCAATTCCACTGTAGTGAAAACCTCGAGCTGCCATACGCCTCGGTTCAAACAGATTTCGTCCATCAAAAATCACCGGAGACTTCATCTTCACTCGAATGTAGTCAAAGTCCGGATTTCGAAACTCGTTCCACTCCGTCACAATGCATAATGCGTCAGCAGCATCGCACGCATCATAGTGGTGCACACAGTACTTCACCGCGTCGCCCAGAAGTTTGCGAACGTTCTCCTGAGCAACCGGGTCGTGAACCTGCACATTGCAGCCAGCCTGCAATAACTGGTCAATCAGCACCAGCGACGGAGCCTCGCGAATGTCGTCCGTTCGCGGCTTAAAGGATAACCCCCAGACGGCAATCGTACGGCCGCTTAAGTCGCTTCCAAAATGCTGGTTGAGCTTTCGGAAGAGCACGTGCTTCTGCTGACTGTTGGTTTCGTCAACCCTCCGCAGAATTCCCGCATCCACACCATGCTGCTCAGCAAGAGACGCCAGAGCCCGAACGTCCTTGGGAAAACATGAGCCGCCGTAACCCACCCCGGGAAACAGAAACGAAAACCCAATCCGCGCGTCGTGTCCAATACCCTTGCGAACTTCGTTGATGTCCGCTCCCACCTGCTCACAAATATTCGCCATCTCGTTGATAAAACTGATCTTCGTCGCCAGCATGCAATTCGCCGCATACTTGATCATCTCGGCACTCTCAATCCCCACCGTGATAAACGGCTTTTCCGTTCGCAGGAACGGCTTATAAAGCTCCTGCAGAACATCGGCCGCTTCCTCGTCGTCCACCCCCACCACCACCCGGTCCGGCTTCGTGAAGTCGTCAATGGCCGCCCCCTCCTTCAGAAACTCCGGGTTCGACGCAATCTGAAACCGCGTCGCAGTCAACGCTGAAATCCACCGCGCTACCTGCCGGTTCGTCCCCACCGGAACCGTGCTCTTGCAAATCACGATCGCACCTTCCCGGAGGTACGGTGCCATGCTTTCTGCTGCCGCTTTCACGTACTTCAGATCCGCCGCACCAGAATGATCCTGGGGAGTCCCGACACAAATGAACACACACCTCGCACCGGACACAGCGTCCTGAACCGACGTCGTGAACTTCAAACGACCCGCTGCCGCGTTCCGCCGCACCAACTCTTCAAGACCAGGCTCGTAAATCGGTACACCGCCCCGATTCAGCAAATCAACCTTGGCAGCGTCCACATCCAGACACGTCACATCATTGCCGCTCTCGGCAAAACATGTCCCCGTCACCAGCCCCACGTAGCCGGTGCCAATCATCGTAATCTTCACTGGAATCCCTCTGCCGCAAGGTCTCGCTGGTCACAGGTCCACGCGCCTGCAGACGGCCGAAATCAGCGTTTGCCTCCAGTATACAGACCAGAGCACTTCAGTTGCCCGAAAAGCCGCAAATCCGCTACCGACGTCCGGAATTCAAGGAAGGTTGTGTTGAGTTTTCACGAAGAAACGACGCAGAAATCCGGGTCTTTACTCGGAAAAATCCGCACGACCGTCATCGCTTCGAACGCGGTCGAAAGAATGGCAGCAACTGCGGACCCGACTTCGGCTGGGATGTCACCCCCGGCGTCGCGTCGCCCGATACCCCAGTGCCCGGTGCAGCCGCCCCCGACGAACTTGCCTCATGAATGGCAGGATTCAACGCCGGAAACAACCCCGGCAGTAGTCCCGGTAACGCCATCGGCAGCAATTCCTCCACACGCGTCGGCAGAGCTGGCTGTGACACCTGTACAGGACCCGGCAGGGCAGGGGAGCTACCGCTGGTCGCCTGACCGCCAGCCATTTCTGTGGCTGTCTGTGGCAGCAGTCCCGGAAGAAATCCCGGCAAAAATCCCGGAATCGTCAGAGTGGGGACGCCCGTCTGAAATGCCTCAGCGGGAATCGGCAGCTTCTGAATGAGTGCCTGCGGAATCCGCCCCTGCATCGCACCCTCAAACTCCGTCAGCACCCGATCCACCTGCTCCAGCTTCGCCCGGTCCTTTTCACGCAGCAGCTTTGACTGCGATGCCTGTCGCACCAGCATTCCAGCATCGAGCTTTCCACTCTGCAGACTCGTCAGCACAGTCCGCACTTCCCGCACCTGCTCCAGAAGCTTTCCGTTGTCCGCGATCAACTCCTGATACTCCTTCGAACAGCGTGCCTTCAGCTTCGCCAGCTGCTCGGCCGCCCGCTCGTCCAACTCCTGCAACAACCGTGTTCGAGCTTTCTCCAGCTGAGTCAGAAAGGCCTGACGCACACCCTGCGAAATCTGCTCACCAATCCCCGAACTCAGATTGATCTCCGGCTTTCGCAACGTACCCGTGAACGCCGCCACCGCATCGAATTTACGAACCGCCCCAAGTGCCTCGTTCGCCGCCTCCACAATCTCCGACCGCACATCTTCCGAAGCCGAAAAAGTCAGACCCTCGATATCCGACTTCAAACTCACAAACCCCTGAAGCTGCTCGCCGCCAAGTTTCATCTTCAGCGACCAGTCCATGTTTCTCAATCCACCCTCAAACCACACTTCACCTCGCTTGCCGGCAGCAACCGGCAAACCCTCGTTATCACGATATGTAGCCTCCACCTCACTCCGAAGATCATCACCGGTCGCATCAATCGTCATTGCCAGCATCAGCGGGCGGCGGCCGTCGGCCCGCAACTCAAACATGCTCGGACGCCCCAGCAGCCCTGGCTGCTCCGTCACGTCCCGCAGCGCTGCCGCATACGGCACCTGCTCCTCGTCAATCGAAATCGTTCCCGACAACGCCAGATGCTTCAGCAGAAACACCGGGGCCGGACGCACCTCGATCACCGGAAATATGCGTCCCTCCATTCGCGGTGGACGCACCTGCGCCGACAGCTCCTGACGGTATTCCTGTATCGCCTGGACCCAGGTGAGCACCTGCTGGACACGGCGATACATGGCCGGACCCAGCAGCGTCTGAGAAATTCGCCGTCCGTCCGGTTTCAACAGCGTCAGCTTGTGACGAATCATCTCCTGATCCCGAAGTCGCGCCGCATTCAATTCCTCATAATCCACCTTCACCTCCGGCGCGATCGCCTGCAACTCTCGCTGTATCTGCTCCGCCTCACGCACAATCACATCCACTTCCTGAGCCAGCTGCAGACCACGCTCGACCTGCTCCAGTGGCTCCAGCCGCCTGATCGATTCAAATCCCTCCTTCACTGCCATCGCACGCGGCTCAAGACTCCGACCCCGATCCGCAAGATTTCTAAAGCGACTGTCCCACTTGTCGAACATCCCGGAACCCAGTCGCCACGTCTCGAATGTGTTCGGATCCAGCTGCGCTCGCGCCTGCTCCGCCAACTGATGCAGCCACTGATCACTGACCTCCTTCAACTGCTCCTGCATCCATGAAGGCTCCGTCGATTCAGAAACTTCCCCCGGAGCCAGACGGCCGTCGTCGCTGCGATTCGTATCAAAACGCAAATTCTGAATCTCGCCACTCTCCACCACAAACCGACGACGAGACAACGAATCCGGCTCCAGCTGCAAATGCAGCCGCTCAAACTCAAACAGGTTTCGTCCCAACCGTCGCGGACTCGCAACCGCGATGCCATCAATGGTCACTGTCGGTGGGAAAAAACCGCTTCGCAGCGAGGCAACGTCCACCCGCGCTCCTGTTGCCGACTGCAGGCCGCTCACCAATCCATACCGCAGCGCCGGATCAAGTCCATACCGCAAAAATGCCCAGATCGCGAATACCAGCAACAGTCGGGGAAGAATCCATTTCCAGCGCATCACTCAGTCCTGTCTGCAGAAGTCACTCCACCGCACTCACCCGATTCGCCGCCTCCACGCCCTGAACCACCTTCACCAGCCACGAACGACCGGCATACTTCCGTAACACCCCCGCATACCGCGAAAACAACGGCCGAGAAGCAAAATGCACCGGCAGAATCAATGCCACGCCCGTAACGAAACTTCCCATCACAATCGAATGATTAAAGTCGGTCCACGGCACAAATGGCTTCTCATACAACCACTGCCACACCCCCGCCAGCTGCGGACGACTCAACACCCACCAGCCAATCTGGTCAAACAATCCGTCACAGGCCACCGCGGCAAGGGCAGCCGCCATCGCCCCAAGTGCTGCCACCGCCAGATTCAGACGCGTAGCCGCCAGCATCAGTCCCAGACCAATCGCCAGCAGATTGCCCTTGGGCACCAGCCCAAGCAATATGCCAAAAGCCAGCCCCAGCGACATCTGCCGCGGAGTTGACTCCATCACCACTGCCTGAAGCAGCAGCCGCACCGGACGCAAAATCAAATACATGCCCGACATCCCTGCCAGACTCAGACCCAACGCCCCACCGCACACGCCGTGTCAACGCAGGACTGAAAAAGGAATCGCCAGACAGAATCCCCGATTTCTCCCTCCGCAATCAATCCTGCTTCCCGCAGCGCGCGATCGTCTCCCGCTGATCGCTAAGCCCGAATAGACACCAGCCGGCAAAATTCGCTCGGCACGGACAAACAACAGCAGTACTCGCCGATGTCAGGCACCACCCTGCGCAAGATGAGCAGCAATTCCTGCCTCGTCCGGATGCTCAATCACACCACGCTCCGTAATCAGATACCGAATCAACTCTGCTGGAGTCACGTCGAACGCGGGATTGTAAACACCAACTCCCACAGGTGCTGTCCGCCGACCAAAACCTTCCGTGATTTCGGAGCCGTCCCGCTGCTCGATCGGAATACCAGACCCCGAACACAACTCCAGATCAAACGTGCTCGAAGGCGCCGCCACCGCAAACGGTATGCCGTGATAAGCCGCCAGAACCGCCAGTCCATACGTACCAATTTTGTTCGCCGCGTCACCGTTCGCCGCGATCCGGTCCGCCCCCGTAATCACCATGTCCACGCGACCCTCACGCATCACCTGTGCTGCCATGTTGTCACAGATCAGTGTCACCGCGATCCCACGCTGCTGCAACTCCCACGCCGTCAGCCGCGCTCCCTGCAAAAGCGGCCTCGTTTCGTCGGCAAACACATGCAACTGCTTCCCCTCCCGAGCAGCCGCAAACATCACCGCAAGCGCCGTTCCATCCCCAGCCGTCGCCAATCCACCCGCGTTGCAGTGTGTCAGCAGCGACATCCCGGAACGCAGCAAACTGCTGCCATGCCGACCAATCGCCAGACACATCTCCCGATCCTCACGCTCGATCCGCTGAGCCTCTGCAAACAGCCCATCATGCAACTCCGCCACAGACTCACCCGGCGTCACGCTGCTCAGAGCGAATCGCCGCATCCGCTCCAGCGCAAAAAACAAATTCACAGCCGTCGGACGACTGCTTCCCAACTCCTCACATACCACCCCCAGCCGCGAAAGAAACTCACCGCGATCCACGCCGCGAACATTCTGAGTCCCCAGCACAACGCCATAGGCCGCAGAAACCCCGATCGCAGGAGCACCTCGCACACGCAGCGAACGGATCGCTTCAAACAATTGCGGCACCGTGCGGCAAACCACATCTTCATAACGCCCCGGCAACAGCGTCTGATCCGTCAGACACAACACCCCAGTCGCCGCGTCACCCTCCCACCGCAATGTCTCATATCCAACCATAAGCCCAGCTTTCCAGGACTGTCAATTTCGCTCAAATCGATCACGCGACAGGAACCCCACCGGAAGCTCCGTGCGACCCCGCTCCACCAAATCCACCGCCGCCTCAGCAATCACCGGCGTAAACTTAAAGCCGTGTCCGGAAAAGCCGGCGTTCACCACCACCGGCAACTCCACATGACGGTCCATCAGAAAATGACCGTCCGGACTCATCGAATACTGACATACTGCCCCCCGTACTGCTCCCGTCTTCAAACCCAGCAATTGACCCCGCACAAACTCGTCCACCGCAGCCACATCTGCAGCACTCAACTCCCGCCGCACCTCCCCAGGATCCGCAACCAGGTCACCCCCGGAGTGCTCGCCAACTTTCATTCCCGCCGGACTCCCTGACGGTACCCCGTAGAACTGCCCCGCAGGCAGATCCATCAGAAACATCGGATAACCCCGAGCAGCCGCGGAGCCACCGCTCGCCTCGTACCAAAAGAGCGTTTTCCGCAGTACCGTGATCAGCGGCGCGTACTCAGGCAGCAACCGACCCGTCCACGGACCACAGTTCACAATCGCCGCCCCCGCCGAAAATCGGCCCGCTGAAGTCTCGATCTCCACTCCCGAAGCAGAACCGCGGAGCGACTTCACATGCACACCCGTTTTCAACTCCGCCCCACCAATCCGTGCCTCCTCCAGCTGCGCTGACACACAGCGCTCCACTGCCAGCCAGCCCGCAGTTTCCTCCACGACGACTTCGTGAGTTTCCGGAATCGCCAGCACCGGATAACGCGCACGCCCCTCGGCCGCAGTCAGGTTCTCCACTCGCAGCGAATGCTCCGCCGCTGATTCCCGCGCACCGCGAATCACCTCCGATTCCGCAGTGCCCGTCATCACCAGATCACACGGATTCAACAGGCCCCCACCACAGCGATCCGATAACTCCGCCCAAAGATCCCACGCGCGATGCAGCAATGGCACGTAGTCCGGATGCTCGAAATAGGCCTTGCGAATTATCCGCGTCTCACCGTGTGAACTTCCACGGTCATGCGGTGGCTGAAACTGGTCCAGCCCCAGCACCCGCAGACCACGGACCGACAACTCGGAAAGGCACGCCGCCCCAAAGCCACCGCAGCCAATTACAATCACATCCCACGTCATCGGAAACCGTCCGTCAGATCCGAATAAACAGCTTCTGACGGTACAGCCAGAGCAGCAGCAGCCAGTAAATCGCAAACACGGTTGTTGGCATCACCAGCAGCCCATACCACTGCTCATCAAACGCCCTCGGACCAAAAGCCTGCTCGATGAAACCCGACAAATGCACTCGAATCAGCTGCTCACGCACCCAGCCATTCAACGTCTGCCCGAGCAGATAAATCAGAATTGAATTGCTGCCCACAACCACCAGTGGAAATGCCAGCAGCCGCAGGGGCAGCAGATCGAAAAGAATGTAGAACACAGCCAGCATGCCAATCACATATCCACCACTTACCAACGCCCACGACGGCGTCCAGATACGCTTGACCGCAGGACAGATTGTGGCGTTAGCCAGCAGCCCAAGGCCCAGACAGATGCCCCCCAGCAACAGCAGTCGCAACAGCTTCTCCCACCCCGACAGAGTGCTCGACAACAACCACTGGCCGCAGAGTATTCCCAGAAGAGTCGTAGCAATCGACGGCACAAAATTCAGTGTCGTATACCCGCCCCCGTTGGGGACGTAAGGTTCCGGATTCGAAAAGAATGCCTTTCTCCAGCTGATCCCGCCGACGACATCAACCGCTGCTTCATCCGCCACCGCATCAGCCACATCACCCGCCACAGCATCAGCTCCAACAGCCGGCTCCGGCGATTCAGTTGCCACCGGAACTTCATGACTGCGAAGCTGACGCAGCAGCCAGTCATCCACGCGGTAAGCCGCATTGGCATTCTTCGACCACCCGGCCCATGCCCCCGTGAAAACCTCGCCCTTCTCAACGTCCGCACTCACTGCCTTGTAGTCGTAATCCGCTGCCGGCGGAGTGAAGCGAAACCACGCCCAGTATCCGCCGAGAAGCAGCACCAGCGCAGACAACTGCACGGCCAGAGGACGATTCAGCAGCAGCCAGGCGAAAAAATACCCCAGACCAATCTGACAAAGCACATTCGGGAACACCCAGTTCGTGCTGGGCTTGCCCAGTGAAGACAGAAACACGCCCAGCAGCACAAGCACTAATGCACGCATCATCGCATGCACCGACATTGCGAACCAGCCGTGGCCCTGCGAATGCCGCCGTGCATAAGAAAACGGCATCGCCACACCCACCATGAACATAAATGCAGGCTGAATCAGATCCCAGAAAGCAACCCGCCAGCCGTCAAACACACTGATCCATGCAGGATGATCAAAGTGGAACCCAAGCTGCTGCCAGACAGCCCGATCGGCTACTGCCCATACCGGAGCGTCCTCCGGAAGCCGCGAAAATCGCAGAACCCCAAAGCCCCCTGCCGCCAGCATCATCATGATAAAGCCGCGGAACGCGTCCAGCGACGTCAGTCGCCCAGGAGCCGCTCCAGGCTGCGAAACGGCACGCCGCGGTCCCGTCGGCAGCGAAGGTCGCCCCGCCCGCAGCCGCGGCACACTCGCCGCAGGACCGGATGGTCGAGAAATCTCGGGGCGAACGACCGACGCAGGTGCCGCAATCGGATCGCTCGCAGGCGGACGCGCCGCCGGTGTGCTGGAGGGTGTGCCTGCCGGGGCGGCAGGCTTTGGCGGCGGTACTGCAGCCGGTCCGGGCTGGGCAAGCTTTGGCGGAGGATCGGCCGTTGCCACGGCAGATGCCGATATCTCCAGATCCTGCAACTGCCCCTCGCCCTCTTCGGACGACAATACCGTTTGCAGTACTCGCAGACGATCCTGTTTTGTACGCATAGTCTGCTCCGTCTAAAAAGCCAAATCAAGTCGCCCGCTGCGAAATTGCAATCGCTCACACTGTTGCTCAATCCGACATCCCGATCGCTGCGACAGCTCTTCCACCAGATCAGCTGTGACGTACAGACTGTCAAGATGAAGCGTGTTCGGGATAAACATCCAGCAATGCGTTCCATATCGCTCCGCAATGACCCGCACCAGTGATTCATCATCCGCCAGAGTCGCCGGAATCTTTGCCCGATCCATGTCTCCCGTCGTCAGCGTATTAATCAGAGTCTTCTCTTCGTCAATCGCATCCCGAAGTCTCCGCGTGATAAAGTCGGCGTTGCCAACTCCCAGTGCATTCCCCTGAGAAGAAGACGATAACTCCAGAGCACCAATGACCCGAATCAACGGCGACTGCAGATCCTCGAACCCGTGGATTCCCCGACGACCAATCACGTTCGTGTCCATCCCGGTCCCGCTGTAGGTCTTGCCTATGGTCCTCACAATCAGCACGTTCAATGCATCCACAGGCAGCCGCGGGAAATAATGCAAATGACGCTGCAGCAGCTCTGCTTCCCGCTGCAGAATCTGCTCCGGACGAATCGCATGCAGCTCCGCCGTCTGATCGTGACCATCCTCCAGAATAGCCAGCCCTGCCAGTATGCGACCGCTGTCCAGAACGTACTGCCCCATCTCCAGCAGCATGTCCTTCATCGCGCGAGCCCCCGCGGAATGGAAAGTCCGCGCTGAACGGATCTTGCCCATTCCCACCACCATCATCTTCGTCAGCCCGCTCTGCACCGGACCCGCAAAACACGTGTGCAGCTTCACACGGTTCACCACCAGCACTCCCGCTGCCTCGAAACAGTGGCGGTCCATAAACACCGGACCCGTACGCACCTCACCAATCTGCACCACCTCCATGCTGCTGCGAATCGGCATCCCCATCGTCGCTTCAGTGATCCCAAGAGACTCCACCATCGACTGCTGGCCCGCTGCTGTCGCGCCGTTGTGCGATCCCATCGCAGGTACAATGAACGGATTGGCCCCCTGTTCCCGCAGCCACTCGCCGCAGCAACGAATGATCTCCGGTATGTTGCTGATCCCCCGGCTGCCAACCGGAATCGCCACCTCACCCGCCGGCACGCGTAGCCCCAGCCCGGATAATTGACGAAACACCTCCGACCGAATGTCGGCCAGAGGTGCTGTGACCAGTGACTGCTGGACGCGGTACAAATCCATTGACCTGCCCCTTGACGTCAGGGTTTGTCGCCGCCAGCGGCGGGTGCAGCATCCGCAGGTGCTGGATCTGCCGGTGCTGCGTCCGCGGGCTTTGCATCACCAGCAGCCGGTGCATCGGCCGCTGCCTTCCCCGCTTCCTCGGCTGGCTTCGCGTCACTCGGAGCCGCGTTTTCGTCGCTCGGTGACGCCTTCTCTTCACCCTCAACGGCTGGACGCTTTCGACCACGACCACCAGGACCACCAGGACCGCCGCCACCGGGAGGCCCCATCATGCCGCCAAATCCGCCAGGTGCCCGCATACCTCCCGGGCCACCAGGACCTCCTGGGCCACCTCCCTGAGGAAGCGGAAGCGGTGCAGGAGAAGAACCGCCGCCATTTGGAGGCGTTTGATAGACATAGTCAGATCCAGGCTGGTCATCTTCGCTGGTGTAGAAGCCAGTGGCAAGTGCCTCTTCACCCGCGGACACGGAGATGAAAATCTGGGGATTCTGTTCACCGATGAGTGGCCGCAGGAGGCTGTACCAGGTGTAGCGGTAGACCTTTTCGTACGGTGTCTCCCGATACATCTCTTCTTTGGGCCCCATGCTCAACAGGGCCTTGGCATCCACGAACTTCATGGTTTTCTGAGTTGCAGCACTGTCCTCGCTTCCGAGTGCCTGCTTGAGTGCTTTGCCGCTGAGATGCTGTCCAAGACCTGCGCGCATTTCAACGACGCAGATTACCCCGACAACTGCAAGAATTATCAGCGATACAATGGTTCGGGCTGGTGATACTTTGGGCCCCTTCGGTGCCGGTCCACGGTCAGACACGATTCTCTCCTGTCAGGAAAACAGCGAATCTGCGGCATCGACGGACACTGGAGTGTCGCGCCCCGCCGAAACTTGTGGTATCGTCTCCGGCACCGCTCCAGGAAGCAAGCCAAACCGTCGGCTTCCACGCCGTAAATTTTGTTTGAACGGCAATTTACAGGGCTTGCAGTCCCCCCGGCTTATCGAAACCTTGCCAGCTGTCGCTCACGCTCAAGGCGAACAGCCTCGTCGTGGTGATGCCTTGCCAGATCGCCTTTGCCCGAGGCTTCGTAGGTCATCGCCAGCAGTCGATGAATTGTTGGACGGTCAGGGCGTACCTGAATGGCCTTTTCAAGATCCACCAGGGCCGCCCGGTGATTGCTGCGAGCCAGATAAACCTCAGCACGCGTGGAGAGCACATCCGGATTATCAGGAAGAATCGCAAGGCTGCGTTCCACATACTCGAGTGCCCTCTCCGGCGCAGGAGGACTGCTGCGTACCATGGCCACAGCCAGATTATTCAGAATGATCGGATTCTCACCACGGCACAACGCATCCGCCACATCCAGCCAAATCACAGATCGCTCGTACTTCCTTGCAGTCAGCGCTCTTGCGGCAAGCGAGTTAAGAACCAGCATTGCGTGCCGACCATCGACTCGCAGATTCGTCAGCGCCTGCTCCGCTTCCGCCGCCCCAACGCCGTCTGCGATCACCAGCCGCGCAAGCCGATCAATGGCCGGCACTGCCGCGGTGTCACTCTCAGTGGCCACCACCAGCATCCCAATCAACTCCTCCGCCGACGCTGTCGAAGGGATCAGCGGATCGCCGGGCAACTCCAAATTGGCGAGCGGAATCTGCAGTCCGCAAATCCGGTCAAATTCCGCCACGTATGCCAGCCCGCGTGCCGTCAGAGCCGCCGGAGAATTCCTCACAGCTGCCAGCAGATTTTTATCCTCCAGCTCAAGAAACAGGGCGCTGGCTTCTCGATGGCGTTTGAGCGTTCGGAGTGCATCCGCCAGCTCCACACGGATGGAAAGCTGCCCTGGATCCGCCTTCAGACGGGCGCGTGCCTGCTGCACGAGCTCCTCAACAACGGACGAAGCTTCCTCCGTCGATCGCGACTCGATCAGCAGTTCTGCCAGAAGCATCCGCTGCTCCGGGTGCGCCTCAATCTGTTCCTTCAGCAGGGAAACGCCGTCACGCGCATTGCCGCAGATCAAATACAGCTGAGCCAGACGCACCCGCGGAAGCCATTCACCAACCTCAGCGATCTGTCGTTTCCGCCAGTACTCAACCGCTGTTCTCAGAAAATCCGGCTTGATGTAGGCCCCAAGTCTCCGCAGACGCAGCAGCAGATCAACGGCTTCATCACTCCCCGGATCCCGATTGATCGACTCAATCACCAGTCCGCAGCTGCGGTCGCGGTGGGACACGGACTGATCCAGCAGCTTTCTCGCAAGATGCCTGAGCACTGTGGCCAGTGCAGTGGAAACATCAGCGTCATCAGACTTCTCCAGATACTCCGCCAGCAGCTTCCTCGCCTTCTCACCGTCACCCGAGAATCGCAGTGCGTCGGCAAGCGCGATGAGCGGCTGCGTGCCCGAGGTTCGCCGAAACTCTTCCTGCAACGTTTCCACCGCAATTCGGGCCGTTGATCTCAACACCTCCGGGGAACGGCCAATGCGATACTGCAGATCCAGCAGCTGCAGATTCAGGTCCGGATGCAGCCGCGCAGCCGAAATCAGACACCGTTCGGCAAGCTGCCACTCCTTCTCACTGCAATACCGCTGAGACAGTAACACCGCTGCTTCCGGGTCGTTCGGCGCTTCCTGATTGGCCCGCTGCAACTGCACAACAATCTCTGCGTGCGTCATCGGAAACGGCGGATTCGCAGACGTGGCCTGCCGCACAAGCCACAAACGCACCGCCGCAAAGCCCTCCGCGTCCGGTAGAGCCAAAGCCCGCGCGATCTCCAGCG
>JBJTOP010000128.1:0-55714 GCA_046074645.1 Planctomycetaceae bacterium
AATCGATTTTTTTGTTCCTTACTCCCACAACGACGGTAGTAGGCATAGCCCCTGCTTTTCAATTCCCCGGATCCATCCGGAGTACGCAGTTGCAGTGATGCGAGCCTTTCAGGAAGAACTTCTGAAGTATAAAACTGCTCCCAAAGGACAGGAAAAATCCATGTTGTTTTCTCTGACGCACCCTGTGTTTGCATTCCTGAATGGCGATCCAGAAAGACCTGTAGCTCTTTTCCGCACCATTCCGACTGCAGGTAGTTGGGAGATACGAAGCACACGAGGGCGCGCGAGGTTCGAGCCGCGTCGCTTAAAACAGTGCCCCACTTATCGCCGCACTCAATGCATCGTTCATCCACGAAAATGAGCTTGTCTACTTTTCCTAATCCCAGCTTTCTTGCGACGAGCAATTCGATCTCACTGATAAATTTTCGCAAGTGGCAACGGCCTGGCGTCGCTTCACGATCGGCCGATGAATGGCTGGCAAATAAATGATGGCGGTTATCGACGGGCATGTCTGGTCAATACTATGCACACCCGGGCAGGGGCTGCGGGCTTTGGTTGATTACCACGTGGATGCTGGTGCGTTTTGGCAGGCAGTCGCACGCGATACTGTTGAGGACCGAACGTCGCTGGAACTTCGGGATCCAGTTTGACGTTTTTGTGCTGCGAACGCAATAACTCCGGTTGCCTTCCGGGTGGATTCTGCCCATTCTGGCGGAGGCGATCCAGTTAGCTTTGATCCCGGTGCGGATCGGGCAAGGTGCATGGCACCTCGCGTTGTACGGATCGGGCAAGGTGCAGGCAAGGTGCATGGCACCTTGCGTTGTAAGTCATGAATTTAAAGTGGTTTATGACATCTGTTTTCCCGCGTCCTGACGGGCGCGGCTCTCGGGGCGGCATTGGGGGGTTGGGATTGGGGGCGAGTGTGACTTTTTTCTCCAATTCCTGCGACACGCTTGCCCGTGGGGTGCCTTGCTGCCGTTTTCCGGGTAGAATCGCGTGTTTGCAGAGAATCACGGAGAAACGCGGACATGGCCATTCCCAAGGTTGCCATCACCGGACGGCCGAACGTCGGCAAAAGCTCACTGCTGAACTGGCTCGCTGAACGGCTCATTTCGGTCGTCGATCCCACTGCGGGAGTGACGCGGGATCGTGTTACGTGGTTCATGCACGAGCGTGATCGGTATTTCGAACTGACTGATACGGGCGGCATCGGCATTGTTGACAGTGACGACTTGTCCGAGGACATCGAGCGTCAGATTCAGGCGGGGATCGACGAAGCAGATCTGCTCTTGTTTGTGGTTGACGCCAAGGCCGCAATCACTCCGCTGGACGAACAGGTGGCTCGCCGTCTGCGGAAAGCAGCGAAGCCAATGCTGTTGGTTGTCAACAAGTGCGACTCATCGTCGTACGACGCCGAGGCGGCCATGTTTCTGCAGCTGGCGAACGTCCCGTACACGACCACCAGCGTCAAGGCCAACCGCGGCCGTGAAGAGCTGATCGACGCCATGGTTGCGCTGCTGCCTCCTGCAGAACAGGCCGAGCTGGAGGAAGGTGACCGTCTGCTCTCACCCGCCGATCTGCGGATCGCGGTCGTCGGACGCCGCAACGTGGGAAAAAGTACGTTTATCAACCAGCTGGCACAGGAAGAGCGTGTCATTGTCAGCGAGATCCCCGGAACGACTCGGGACAGCATCGATATTCGTTTCGAGGTGGACGGTCGCGCAATCGTTGCCATTGACACGCCTGGTGTCCGCAAGCGCAAGAGTCTGGAAAACGACATCGAATTTTACGGGCTTGTCCGTGCCCAGCGCAGCATCCGCCGTGCCGATCTGGTGCTCATGTTCTTCGACGCCACCCAAACTGTCTCGCGGGTCGATAAACAGTTAGTCGAGGAAATCAGCGAACACTTCAAGCCCTGCATCTTTGTGGTCAACAAGTGGGACCTTGCCCTTGAACAGGGCATGACCGCCGAAAAGTGGGTCAAGTACCTGATGTCCAGTTTTGAGTCGATGCGACACGTTCCCATCGCCATCATCACCGCCAAAGACGGACGCAACATCCGCAAACTTGTGAATCTGGCTCAGTCCATCCACAAGCAGGCCGGTCGTCGCATCAGCACTGCAAAGCTCAATCGCGCCGTTCGTTCCGCGATCGAACGAAATGCACCGCCGATGCGAAAGAATCGGCGACCACGGATTTACTTTGCCTCCCAAATCGCCGGCTCACCACCCACCATCGTGCTGAAATGCAATGACTCCACGCTTCTCGATGAAGCGTGGAAACGCTATCTCCTCGGTTTCCTCCGCGAGGCCACACCGTTCCGCGAAGTCCCGATCCGACTTGTTCTCCGCAGCCGCAACGAAATCGATCCCGACGCGGTCGCTCTGCCTGAAGGCGATCAGACCGAACCACCTGATCTCACCGAACTTGATGATCTCGGCAGTGATGATTCTGGTGATGAAAACTTTGATGATGACACCCTGCATTCCCTTGATTCCGAATCGCTGCTCGTGCTTGACCAGAGCGACTTCGAAGACCCGGATGAACCAGCTCCGAATTTTGTAGACGACGAGGACTGGAAACGATGAATGAGCCCCAACCGTACGCTGCCGAAGGTGACAATTTCACTTCCCTGCCACCGCTCGTTCGCAGAAAGTTTCCCTGGCTGCTGCTTGGCGGAACCTTCGTCAGCATCGCGTTGTTCGGCTTCAGCCTCACTTGTTATGGATACGCCACCGAAGATTCGACCCAGCGCCAGAAGTGGGTTCACTGCCTCGCGCTTCTGCTGATCGGCTGGATGGGTGTGTTCGATGGCATTCCCGCGTGGCTTGCCAACCCAGCGATGGGCGCCGCGTGGCTGTTTGTGATCACACCGTTTCGCTGGATGTCCTTCGGACTATCAGTACTGGCCCTGTTGTTCGCACTGAGTTTCGTGTTCCAGCGTGACATACTTGTCAATGAAGCCGGGCACCGTGAACGAATCAGCGTCCTGGGCTTCGGCTACTGGATCTGGGTCTTCAGCATGGCATTCCAGGCCATCTGGTGCATTGTGGATTACTCCGTGGCAACTCGCAGAAGAAGTCAGTGATCAGGGAACTTTCGTCGACGGTGATGGCTGTCGTTCTCCAGCCCCCTGCAGCAGCACTAACTCCTGATTGGCTTCCGAACCCGGAAAAACCTCAACGGACCCATCGGGCCATATAACCTCCAGCTGCTGCACTCGGCTGACCGATCCCAGCCCGAAGTGCAGCAGCGGCTCAGACGCTGATTGATAACTCCCACCACCGATCAGAAATCCTGAGCGTCTGCCACCTTCAAAGATAACTCTGACCGTTGCCCCGACGGCCTCGCGACCTCCCGCCGCCGGCAATTGTGGGCGAACGATCAACCAGTTTCCCTGCGACATGATGTTTTTCAGCAGCAGTGGTGGCTGATCGAGGCTGGCCATGAGCAGATCGAGGTCACCATCACGATCGACATCGCCCACTGCAAGGCCACGCCCTGCAGCTGCCTGCGATGACAGCTCATCCTCACCTGTGGGCAGTTCGAACCTGCCATCTCCGCCCAAAAGCAGCAATTGTCGTTCACGGTACCGATCCCAGAATTCCGCAGCACTACCGCTTCTCAGAACTCGGCCATTCACGGCTACGAAATCCGGACGCCCATCGTGATTCAGGTCGGGGAGCGCTGTTCCAAATCCGGTGAGGCGCCAGGACGCGGTATGCATCTGCCACGCTGCAGAAAGTTCCTGAAACTGCTGGCCCGTATTCATGCAGACTGAATTCGATTCACCGTCAAGATTGGTGACGACGAGATCCGGGAGCCCGTTGTTGTCAATGTCCGCCACAGCAACTCCCATGCTCCCCTGGCTTCTTCCGGCAGCGTCACTGGCCACTCCCCGGAGCACTGCTTCATCCTGAAACGATCCGTTCTGCTGGTTGATCCAGAGGAAATTGGGATGCCCGTCATTGGCCACGAAAATGTCGAGCCAGCCATCGTTGTTCCAGTCCGCTGCGGCCGCTCCCAGACCCGCACCGCGCTGGCCTGTAATCCCTGCATCCAGCGAAACATCGTGAAAGTAATCACTTGCGGAAGCTGCTTTGGAACGTTGTCCGAACAGATTTCTGTAAAGCCGATCCGTGGTTCGCGGGAAGACAGACGGACTGCAGAAGTCGAGCGTTCCAGCGGCATCCCGACAGGCGTGAGATGAGTCGTAATCGACATAATTGGTGACGAACAGATCCAGCCAGCCATCTCGGTCATAATCCAGAAAGGCGGCGGATGTGCTCCAGCGATCGCGAGATATACCCGATTCATGACTGAGATCCCGAAAGTGGAAATCACCGAGATTCTCGAAGAGTCGGCAGTCACCGGTCCCGGTGAGGCACAAATCCGGCAGGCCGTCGTTGGTGAAATCGCCACTGGCCACTCCACAGGGAATCCCGTCAAACTGCAGTCCGGATGTCTCTGTCACATCCACGAATTCTCCGGAGTCGATCTGCTGCAGCAGTTGAATGCAGGGGACTGCCAATTCCGGCAGGGCCGCGGGTGACAACCCAACGGTCACCAGATCTGGTCGGCCGTCCCGATTGAAGTCGGCGATTCCACAACCGCCGGCCATGATCCGAGGAAAGTGCCAGCGTTCTGCAGGGGACGTCTGTGCTGTCTCGGTGACAGTTGCCGTCGATTTCAGGGCGGGGGCCGGCAGTGCAACTTTTTGGAAACGCTGTACGAAGGGCAGTGACGACTGCTGATCAGAGTTCCCGAGTGATGTGTTGTGGCTGGCGATTTCGCTGCTGGGTTCATTCCCGGCTCCGCAGCCGCAAAGAGCGATGATCAGCAGGACTGAAGTCATCGTCAGGAATTGCTGACCAGCGTAACGGCGCATGTGGGAGTTCAATTCGAGGCTGATGGATGTGTCTGTGACTGTGACTGTCGTTGTGTCAAGCGACTTTGGAGCTGCCGCAGTTCTGCGTGATCTGGTGGCAGCAGCTGTTGCAGTTTCTGCAGTTGATCAGCGGCTTCGACGAGCCGGTGTTCGTCGAGCAGCAAAGATGCGAGGAGCAGTCTGGCCGGGCGCATTTCGGGGGCAGTTCGCAAGGTGTCTTCAAGTGTGCTGATGGCCTCAGGACGTCCGGTTGATTTGAGCAGGCAATGTGCGAGATTGAGTCGTGCGAGTGCCAGATCCGGTTTGAGCTGCAGGGCTTCCCGAAAACAGCCTTCGGCATCCGGGAGCTGGCCCAGAAGAAACAGGGAGCTTCCGCGAAGATGCAGGAGCAGCGGGGATCTGGGGAATCGTTCGAGCCCCTCATCCGCCACCCGCACCGCCTCCATCGCCTCGCCATTTTCGAGCAGTAATCTGGCCAGCGTGGGGAAGTAATCGGGATGGTCTGCGGCACGGCTGTGAGCGGCCTTCAGCCGGGTGATACCCAGCGCATAATTGCCGGTGATGGCGTGTGAGCGAGCTGCGGCGATCAGATCTGCCGGATCCGTGCTGAAGGCCAGCACTGAGGCGGCGAATGGATCGTTCCAGCCAGCTGGTTCGAGCGATTCATTCTGCAGTTCCAGAGCAGCAGCGCGGGCTTCCTGCGAACGTCCCAGTTGAAACAGTGCGGCGGCGTACAGTTCGGACAGGTCGCGAACATGGACGGCAGCGGATCTGAGTTGTTCAGCGAGTGCAAGTGCGGCAGCTGGCTGTTGCAGCAGGAGTTGCAGGCGGATTTCCGCGAGCGCCGGACGCAGTTCATTCGGGGCAAGCCGGCGTGAATCGGCAATGAGTTCACTGGCGGCCTGTGGCTGATTTTCGGCCAGCAGCAGTTCGGCAAGTCGCAGTTGAGGCAGCCAGCTGTCTTTGTGAAGCGCAGTGGCTGCGCGAAAGCAGTCCATCGCTCGACTTCGACTGGCTGGGGATTCTGCCAGACCCTGCAGGTACTTCCAGCGGAAGCTTTGAGGGTCCAGTTCGCTGGCAATCCGGAATTCCACTGCGGCTGCGCTGTCAAACTGGTGGGCCAGCAGGACGCAGGCGAGATTGCCTCGCAGTTGTGCGGCACGAGGATCCGCCTGGGCCAGCTTTGCCTCACGGAGAATCACTGCGATGGCGACTTCTGAAGCTGTTGAAAGATCGGGCAGTATCGGCGGGACAACGGGCTGACGCAGCAACAGGGGGCCCAGAGCGGCAGCCATGGCGACCAGAGCAGTGAGTGCGAGGATGAGGCGGGAATGGGAACGTTTCATCGGAGCATTCGGCGAGGGACGGAGTATTCAGACACGCGGTTTTGCGGGACCTCCGACAGCTTCGAGGTTCAGATCACGTTGTTGAATCGCCGCGGACACGGCAGCAGCAGCGGCGGAATCCAGAACGCGTGTTCCTGCGGTGGCCGTTTGTTCGATTTGCTCAGGACTTCGCGCTCCCACGATTGCAGCAGTCAGCTCCGGACGCCGCAGCGTCCATGCGATTGCCAGCTCAGCGAGTGTCCAGCCGAGACCAGTGGCGATTTCGCGAAGGGCCGCGACGAAGGCCAGATTGATTTCAAGTTGTGGCGGCTGAAAACGGGGATCACGGGAACGATGATCCTTTGTGGACAGGCTTTCCGCGCGCGTTGTTGAAAAGGCTCCTGTGAGCAGCCCTTTGCCGAGCGGACTGTAGCAGATCACGCCGATATCCTGATTGCGGCAGAAGGGGAGCAGGTCCGTTTCAACATCGCGGGCAATCATGGAATACGGCGGCTGCAGGGAGCGTACGGGGTGCATTGGGATCAGCCGCTGCAGCTGTGCCATGGAGTGATTGGAGACGCCGATTTCCCGGACTTTGCCCTGAGTCCTGAGATCGATGAGCGTTTGCCAGCCTTCCTCGATTTCTTCGTCGGGTTCAGGCCAGTGGAGCTGGTAGAGATCGATGCAGTCGGTGCGGAGCCTCTGCAGGCTGGCTTCGCATTCCGCGATCACGCTGTCGCGGCGGAGGCACTTGCCGATTTCGCCATTACCCAGAGGGACGCGACCACATTTGGTGGCCACAAGCGGTCTTTCGGCAGGGGGCAGCTGCTGCAGGGCTTCTCCGACGAGCGATTCGCTTTGACCTTCGCCGTAAACAGCAGCAGTGTCGATCCAGTTGATACCAAGTTCGACTGCACGGAGTATGGCGGTGATGGCGGCTGAGCGATCCTGATCGCCCCAGCCGAATTTCCAGTCACCACCACCCATGGCCCAGGTGCCAAGTCCGATGACGCTGAGTGAAGGTCCGGAGGAACCAAGGGGGCGCTGATGCATGCTGAAAGAGCTTTCGTGGGGAATCGATTAATATCTCGCGAGATCTTCGGCGGTTGCCAGTCCCAGTTGTTCGACAAGTTCCTGAGCGCGGCTGACCATCATTTTGAGTTCGCTTTGCAGCGCGAGGAACTGCCAGCCCTCGCTGATGCGATGCTGCACCTCTTCGACTGAGAAGCAGTGAATGCCAACGGGTGTGCCGGTTTTTTTGCCTGCCGCGAGCACTCGCTGCAGCATCGCTTCAAACTGCTCGGGCGTGGGATCGGATCCATCTGCGGGCTTCATTTGCCAGAACAGGTCGTTGGGGCCGACAAAAATCGCGTCCACTCCGGGAAGACTGTAGATTTCCTCGGCGTTATCGACACCTTCAGGGGATTCGGTCTGAAGGATCACAAGCACTTCATCGTTGGCCCGGCGGTAGTACTCGCCGGATGTCGTCTGGAAGTTTTGTGCGGGAATGCTGCCACCGATGGAACGATTGCCCTGGGGTGGGTAGCGAGCAGCAGCGATGGCTGTTTTCGCCTGCTCGACTGTGTTCACCATCGGCACCACAATTCCCCATGCACCCCCGTCAAGAACGCGTTTGATCAAATCGTGATCACCGCGGGGCACGCGGGCCAGCGGTACACAGCCGGCGTCTGCAATTGCGGCGAACATCAGTGATGCGGTGGACCAGTCGATCGGCGAATGTTCGAGGTCCACCGTCAGCCAGGGAAAGCCGGTTTTGGCCATCAGCCGGGCTGTGAAGACATCGCCGAAGGAAAGCCAGGTACCAACGGACGGCTGACCCGCCTTGAGCGTTCGTTTGACAGGATTGGTTTTCATGGAAGCGGCGTTGGGCTTTGAATGGGCTGGAAGCTGGAGAGGGACGCTGTTGAAGCTACTGTGTTATTGTCGTTTGATCATATCTGCGAATTCAAGTGAACAGGGCGAGATTTGGTGGGGTGGATCTGGTGCGATGCATAAAACATGCAGCGAGGAATCAGAGAGGATTGGCGTGGGCGATGGCCTCCAGCAGCAGTGGCCATTCGGCAGCAGCGGCCTCGGCGTGAACCTGCAGTCCTGCGGTGCGGGCAGCGCTGGAGGTGAGTGGACTGATGGAGGCGAAGCGGGTGATGAGCCCGTCGGCGACGATGTCGGCCGCATGCAGAAGTTCTGCGACGCGGCGTGCGGCAGCCGGGCTGGTGAGGGCAATCCAGTGAAGTGTGCCCGCGCGGATGCGTTCAAGGACATGGGGTTCGAGTGTTGGGACATCGCGGCTTTCATAGACGACAAGTTGTTCAAGGCGGATTCCGCTGGCTTGAAGCAATTCCGGGAGCACATCGCGACCGCGACTGGCGCGAGCCCAGAGCATCGGCGCCGAGCCGTTGTGGTGGCGAATCAGTTCGGCTGCCAGTGATTCCGCGCGGAAAACAGGGGGCACGAGGTCTGCTGTAAGCCCGAAGTCTGTCAGTCTGCGAGCAGTGGCATCACCGACGCAGGCGAGCTGGATCCCGGCAAGGGCTCTTGCATCGCGGCCAGCCAGCTTCAGATGATGAAAAAACTCACTCACACCATTCCCACTGGTCCAGATGATCCACTGAAACTCCGCGAGGCGTTCGATGGTGCTGCGAATTCGGGTGGCCTGCAGCTGATCAACGGATGTGATTTCGATGAGCGGCATGATCACAGCTTCACCACCCTGTCGCACTACCAGTTCCGCGGCGTCACCGGCTTGCTCTTCAGGTCTGGCGATACCGATGGAAAGTCTGAAGAGCGGGAGTTTTTCAAACCAGCTGAGCTGACTTCGCTGACGTACGCATTCACCGATGATGAGCAGCGAGGGTGGTCGGACGGAGGTCTGCTGCAGTCGCTCCGCGATATCAAGAAGGCAGCCTTCGATCACCTGCTGCGTCGGGAGTGATGCATGGCAGACGATGGCAGCCGGCGTCTCGCGGGGCATTCCCGCAGCGACCAGCTGCGAGCAGACATCCGGGAGTCGACTGAGTGCCATGTAAAAGACAAGTGTACCGGGGAAGCGTGCGAGAGCCTGAAAATCCAGTCGCGTCTCGCTGCGGGTCGGGTCTTCGTGGCCGGTGATCAAAGCGACGGCAGAGGCGAGGTCACGGTGTGTGCAGGAGAAGCCCGCATAGATGGCGGCGGCAGTGGCGGCTGTAATACCGGGGACGACTTCAAAGGGAATACCGGCCTGGTGGAGTGCTGCGGCCTCTTCACTGCCGCGACCAAACACATAGGGATCTCCGCCCTTCAGGCGGACCACCCGTTTTCCGTCACGAGCTTCCTGGATCAACCGCTGGTTGATGTCAGTCTGTGGGACGATGGACTGACCATCGCGGCGGATGCGGGCGGTGCGTTCGCAGCGGCCGTGAGCAAGTTTGAGCAGGAGTGGATTGACGAGACCGTCATAGAGAACGAGGTCTGCTTCAGCAAGAAGCTGGGCGCCTCGTACTGTGATCAGGCCGGGATCTCCGGGACCGGCGCCAACGAGCCAGACTTTGCCGAGGCTGGTCACAGGAGGTCCCGCAGGTGGAAGTGATGTTTGCCCAGTTTTCCTCCATAGTTTCCAGCGGAGACGAGCTGGATTCCGGGGGCTGTCGTAGCAGCGTGCAGGCCCCGCCGCATGGCCTGCTGCACGTCGTCGAAGGAGAGTCCATCGATGACGATTTCGTAGACGGCATTGCAGTCGGCCGGGATGTTTGAGGTCGTGAGTGCTCGAAGCGTTGGGCACCACGCTTCGTTGGTGCTGGCGCGAAGTTTGGGGTAGCGCGATCCGACTTTACTGCCGGAGCGAACGATACCCCCGGGGAATGGCAGAGCGACTCCGGGGTGACTGCGAGCGGCTTCGGCGGCGAGTTCGGCGGCCGCCAGAGTGCTGCGGGAATCGGTTCCGCAAATGAGCAGATTGCCACCGGCAACGGCTGACACCGTGGCAAATTCATCTTCGCAGAGAAACTCGCCGTCCATAACGGGAATTCGCCAGTATCGAGTACTTTCGATGCGGCGGGAACTTTGCCAGCCATCTCCGAAGAATCGCAGCACGCCGCCAACGCGAATGCGGCGATCCTTCGGGCAGGCGTCTGCCGGGAGGCCACTGAAGCAGGCGGTTGTGGGGCAGGTGAGTACGCACTGGCCGACGCGATTCTGGACGGCGGCGGCGAGTGCTGAGACGGAAAATCCGAAGATCAGCACTGAGACTCCGGGGCGGGCGTCCGGAGTGTGTTCGGGTTCGAGGGCTTGCTCGATGGCGGCTTCGGCGTCACAGGCAATGACGCTTGTGGCGTTTCCGCAAAGCACGGTTGCCGCGGTGGTGGCCCAGCGCAGGGACTCGGCGGTGATGATGAGCCGCGCAGCACGGATGGGAAAGGCTTCCGCGAAGGTGTCGGCTACAGCAACGCCGTTGAGTGTGAGCTGATTGTCGGCGGTCGCGGCCATGCGCGGGGCAGAGCAGGGGTTCAGGTGGACGTTTCGCGGAACGAAACGCGACAGTGTTGAGGAAGGCAGGGTGTCAGGGGGAAAGAGCAGGGACGCTGTCGTCCCAGGAGAGATTCTGTGGTTTGTTGGCCTGGAGCCAGTCCGCGAGAGGTTTGAGCTGATCGATGGGGAGCTTTTCGGTGTTGCGAATCAGCCCGACACCGACGATTTTGACAAGCGGAGCAGCTTCGGAGATCGTTTTGGAGGCGGCGCCGCCGGCGCGGTTGAGGAGTCCCTTGCGGTCGGCAAGGGTTGCTGCTGACGCTTCGGGTTCAGAGACGTGACGGAAGGCAAAAATGAGTGAGGCACCGCAGCTGGGCCATTTGGTGTTTCCGGGGTCTTTGTTGAAGGCGATGGAGGCGTCGGCGGCCAGCTGAGCGATTTTCCAGGCGAGTGGATCAAATCGCATCTGATTGTCGAAGGCCCCCCGGCCGATGCCCAACGCCGCGAGGCAGCGTACTTCGATGGCTCGGGAACGATCGTCCATAACAGCCGCGAACGTCTTCATGGCTGTGGGTTCCGGCCGGCCGACAGTGCGGCGGGGACGGCGGACTTCGAAGAGCGCTTCAAGGAGTGTTTGCTGGTAGGCGGGCTGGGTGCATTTGCGGGCGAGTTCTGTGGCGATGGCATCGCAAATTCGAATTTGTTCGGTTTCGATGAGGTCACAGTTACGAAGGACGCTGCGGAGTGCGCCCGCGGCGCAGACCTTAACGGAGTCAGGCTGGTCGGCAGCCGCGAGCACATCGATGAGAGCCATGAGCGCGTCGGGGTGGATCTTTGCAAGAGCACCTCCCTGGACAGCTTTTACCTCGTGGAGCAGTTTGATCACGGAAACACCGGTGATGCGTGCGTCGAGGCTGTTCGAGAGGAGCGGTTTGAGTGCTGTGAGCACTTCTGCGCAGAATTTTTTGCGGGCTGCCAACTGGTTGGCGGGGTTACCGATATTACTGCCGGAACGCTGGATGTCGGATTCGAGTTCTTTGAGGAGTTGCTGGACGTTGGAGGGGCTGGAGACGAAGTCGGCTTCGGTGGCGCGGAGAAGAGCGTAGCTGAGTTGGTCCTGGACGATCTTGATGTCTGCGGCGGAATTGTAGCCTTCGGCGAGGAGTTTGAGATAGTCGCGTCGCTGACGGGTGGCCGTGTCTTTATCAGGGTGCTGGAGCGGATTACGGAGATCGCGAAGTTCGCGTGTTTTCTTCTGTTCGTCAAGCACCTGCTGGAGGCAGTCAGCGGCGACGGGAGCGGCGGCGGGAGCAGGTGGGTTTTGTGGGGCAGCGGCAGCAGCGGGCTGAGCCGGCGTGGCGGCCGGTGCCGGTGCAGCGTCCTGGGAAAACACCCAGGGCATGCCGGGGGCCAGGAGAGTCATCACGGCGGCCGCGAGAAGGCGGCGACCGGGAAAGCCAGCGAATGTGATCATGCTGCGGATGTCTACAGACATAAGGCTCACCAGATCAGGGAGACGCCACGAGTGCCGGGTGTGAATGGGTTCCTTTTGGACAGGAAACCTCGTAGCATGACAGGTTGAGAGTTTCGAGTCCAGAAAGAGACCCCCGGAAGAGCCTAAAATCGCTGGTTTTGGCGGGGAATTAACGGTCAATCCTTACGCTCGCAGCAGGAAATTGCGGGGATTTGGAGATTTTGTTCCGATTTCCTGTGCTGAATCGTGGAAGTCAGTCAGCTGCGAAAAGCCGGGATGGCCGTTTTTCCCGTGAAGTGTTCCATCAGGTCCCACCCCTCCGGAAACGCTAATGGGGAGCGAGCGGATTCTGTTTCCCCGTAGCTCGAAAATCCCGCACCCGGAATTCCTGAGCCGCACCAGGCGAACGGACAGTCGCCGTGACTGTGCGTGCGAGTCCGCAGAAAAGTAGGGTGGTCGGGACAGACAAGCAGGCGATAGTCACCGTGGCTTTTGAGCCAATCGTGAAGGGGGCCGACGATTTTGCTGTCGATTTGTTCCAGCGCATCGACTTTTTCACGGACGCTGCCTTCGTGGGAAGCTTCGTCAGTCGCTTCCACATGGACAACGATAAAGTCCACGTCAGGCCGTGCGAGCGTCTCGATTGCGTATCGGCCCTTGGCGGCGTAGTCGGTGTCGAGGTATCCCGTGGCACCGGGAACTTCGATAATCTGCCAGCCGAGCAGCCGACCGATGCCTCGGAGCAGATCGACGGCCGTGATGACGGCACCGCGGAGCCCGAAACGTTCTGCGAAGGGAACGAAACTGGGTCGGCTGCCGAGCCCCCAGAGCCAGATTTGTGTCGCCGGGAGCAGGCCTGCAGCGATACGCTGCAGGTTTGGGGGAGCAGTCGCAAAAAGCTCGCGGCTGCGGTCCATGAGTTGTCTGAGCTGTTCGCTGCCTGGGCCGGTCGGCAGACAGGGAGCGATCGGCTGGTCGGTGATGTCGTGTGGGGGAGTGCTGAGGGTTTCAGCAGAGAATGGGGCGGGGTTTCCGCGGGATCGATGAATCAGCAGGTTGCGATAACTGACGCCTGGATGAAATTTCCAGTTTCTGTCGCCGCACTGATCTCGCTGCAGAATTTCAAGGAGTTCCCGAGCCGACTGACTGGGATACTGGCCCGCTGTGAAACTCACCATGCATTCATCGGCGACATGCACAAGGTTACAGCGGACGGCCCAGTCACCGGGTTGAAGTTCGATTCCCTGGGCGGCAGCTTCGAGCGGAGCGCGTCCGGAATGAAACTGCAGCGGGCTGTAGCCAAAGAGGCTCATCGTGCCTACATCGCTTCCGGAAGGCAGTGATAACGGGACGTTGTTGGTACGTCCGACCTGGCCGCGTTGAGCGACTTCGTCCATGTGAGGAATGTGAGCAGCTTCGAGCGGAGTGCGGCCGCCGAGTTGGGGCTGGGGCTCGTCAGCAGCGCCGTCGGGAATGACGAGGGCGAGTTTCATGTTTGATGGTTCCTTGAAGGCAGCAGTCCGCCGTTCAGCCGCGGTCCTTCATTTTTTCTTCCGCGAGAAGCTTCACGCCGCGCAAGTCGAGTTTGCCGGTTCCAAGCAGCGGAATCTGCTCGACCTCGACAAAGCCTTCCGGCGATGGAATGAACAGGTTGGGGAGTCCTGCAGCCTGCAGCCTGTCTGTGATCTCGCGGACGGACTTTCGCATGGGTTTGTGGAGCACCACCAGACGCTCGCCCTTGCGCGGATCGGGCACAGACGTGACAGCGCACTGAATGCCGCCGTCTTCGCCTGCGTCTTCTTCAAGCACCTTCGCGATTTCCTGTTCGACAAGAATATGCGGGACCATTTCTCCACCAATCTTGGAGAAGCGACTCATTCGCCCGGTGATGCGAATAAACCCGTCTTCATCGATCACCGCCATGTCACCACTGTTGTACCATCCATCAGTGATGAGCTCTGCCGTTTTGGCCGGTTGGTTGAGGTATCCCAGCATAATGTTGGGACCTTTGATCTTCAGGAGTCCTTCCTGATTGATGCCGAGCTTTGCACCGGTCTCCGGGTTAAACACCGCTGCCGCAACTCCGGGGATTGCCCGACCGACAGTGCCGTGTCGCAATCCGGAGGCTGGGTGAGCATCCTGTCCCATTCGCGAGGGCGGCACGTTGAAGGAGGCTACGGGTGACATTTCGGTCGTGCCGTAACCTTCGATGGGTTCGAAACCAAATTTCTCCCTGAAGGCATCCCGCAGATCATCAGGCATTTTTTCAGCACCGACGATCACGAGGTTCAGGGTCTTCATTTCTTCAACGGAGCAGCGTTTGAGGTAGTTGCGGAGGAAGGTGGGGGTGGCTGCGATGATTGTACAGTTATGTTTTTGCGTGAGCGTTCCGACGGTACGTGCGTCGAGCGGGTTGAAGTGATAGACACCTGCTGGCTCTGTGCACAGCGGGAGCCACATGGTCACCGTGTATCCGAAGGAATGGAAGAAGGGGAGTACTCCCAAAAGCACATCTTCAGTGCGAAGCCGGAGCAGCTGGTTGACAGCGTCGAGATTCGAGGCGATGTTGTTCTGCGACAGCATGACGCCTTTGGGTTCACCCGTGGAACCGGAGGTGAAGATGATGGTGAGCAGATCATCGGCGCGGAGGCGGTTGAGTTTGAGGATGCGAGAGAGCAGTCGCAGGGGAGTGATGGTTGCCTGCAGGAATGCGATGGCACGGTCCATTCCGCTGATCTGTTTTTTCAGATCTTCAAGAAACACCAGCTCCGCATTCAGCTGTACCGGCTTCTTTTCGATGAACGCGCGACTGGTGATCACCTGACGAATACCAGCCTCGCGGATGCAGTAGTTGAGAAGGTCGTCGCTGAGGGTGTAGTTGAGATTGACGGACACGCGACCTGCCAGTGCCAGCGAGGTATTGGCGAGCACGCCTCCCACGGACGGTGGCACCAGCACACCAACATGCGGGGTGTCCGGCTTGAGCACTCGCTGGGCAAGCAGGCGTCGGAAGGCGAGTGCCGCCATGAGCAGTCTGCCGCCCGTCAGGCTTGCACCGGAAGAATCCGAGACTTTCGGCCGCTTCCACGCCAATCGACACTGACGAATCAGACGAAGTGCGGGAATCATGCTGCGGTCCTTTCGAAGGAGCAGAGACTGGGCGTGCAGTTCAAGAACGGCCGAACGAACAATGTCCACATCCTGCACGCCGATGATGGGACTGCCGAATGAAATTGACACAGGATAAGGCCAGTAGCGCGGTTTCTTCCAGAGAAACCGACCACCTTCGTAACTGAAAATGCTGCCCCAGAGTTCGTCGAGGCAGACGGGAATGATCGGGGCCGGGGCATCTTTGAGGATTCGCAGCAAGCCCTTCTCGAACCTCATCAACTGACCGGTTCGCGTAATCGCTCCCTCGGCAAAGATACATACCAATTCACCGTTCTGGAGTGCTGCTGTGGCGGTCGAGAGTGAGCGAATCAAAGCACGCGGGCCGTCGCCACTGCGGATTGGGATGATTCCAAACAGTTTTGCCACGCTGCCCACAATCCGCCCCTGCACGTAATCCGCATACGCGATCATTCGAATCGGACGGGAGCTGGCGAGCAGTATCAGGACGCCGTCAATCCAGGAAACGTGATTGGCGACGAGCAGGCCCGGACCGTGTTCAGGGATGTTTTCAATCCCGTAGGTGCGAACACGGTAGACGAAGCGACTGAGCAGCCAGACGAAGAAGCGAATGGTGGCCTGAGGCAAAATACAAACTGCGTAAATCACGATGGGAATGATCATCAGACCCGACATCAGAAAGATGAGCGATCCACTCATCTTCAGTGGCCCCCGCATCAGCCAGAACAGGCCGGATACCAGCAGCATTCCAATGGCCGTGAGCTGCTGACATGCCGCCAGTACGGCTCCCAGCTGCTGGTGAGGAACGCGCTCCTGAAGCCATGCCTGCAGCGGAACATTGAAGAGTCCTCCGCCCAGACCGATGAATACAAGCAGCAGACCAGTCAGCGTCGGCGAATCACTCGAATAGAATAAGAGAATACAGGCGAGCCCCATCAGCAGAGCACCGAAAGGTACCATCCCCAGTTCCACGCGGCCACTGGACCACCAGCCTGCAAGCAGACTTCCAGCACCAACGCCGATCACCAGCAGGGCCATAAACGGACTGGGGTTTGCCTTGATCAGATTATCTGCCAGTTCCCTGCGGACGAAAATGTCGATGGTCAGCTGAGCCATCGCCGCCAGACCCCAGAAGAAAATCACTCCCAGCGTCACTCGAAGAACTGCTCGATCCTGGAGAATGATGCGGATATCGCGCCACGAGTCGGAAACGATATTCCATTGAAAACGCAGCTCTGAATTCGCCGCTCGCACCTGTTGTGTCAACCAGGCGCCAAGTGTGCCAAGAGCTGCCGTGGTGATCATCGCTGCTGCTGCCAGCTGCAGCCCCAGCCGCTGATCCCGCAGCGTGACGTCGGCCAGAGCATAGCCGGCTACCGTTCCAATAATTGCCCCTGTCAGTGTTGCCAGCCCGGACCAGCCGTTCGCCGCCGAAAGGTCAGTCTTCCGCACAATTTCAGGGATAATGCCGAGCTTCGCTGTGCCGATCATCGTCGCCTGAGCGCCAATCAGGAACAGGATGAGAAACATCAGCGGAATACTGCCAAGACTGATTGAAAGCACGCCAAGAGTCACCAGCAGCACTTCGGCAAGTTTAAGCCAGATGATGGACGAACGCTTGCTGAATCGATCCGACATCCAGCCGGCCCAGGGCGCGAAGACCACAAACGGAAGCATGAAGGCCCCAAGGCCAAGCGAACTTACGATCGATTCTGCAGTGTCTTCAGACCAGCCAAACTGCTGTACGCTTTGAGCCCGCGCGATGGGTACCGCCAGCCATCTGAACAGGCTGTCGTTCACCGCCGTCAGGAAAGTCATCAGCAGATAGCCAGTGAAGGATACCGTCGATAATCGCTGCGGCGCAAAGTTGTTGTGAGGCACATTCACGTGAATACCAATTCAAATTTGCACGGGAAGGCTGAAGGCTGGCACCCCCTTCCATCCAGGCAGCCCCGCTCCTGCAGTTTATCGGCATTTGCTGAAGACATATACCCTGAGCTGCTTCGGGGTGAGCGGAAAACGCTGATTCTTGTTCGCTGTGCAGCGATGCTGCGGCTCAGGAATGCTCCCCGGAACGAAACATCAATACGGATCGGCAGAATCTGCCGAGTTCCAGACGCTGCTGTCGCGTTTGGGGGATGTCAATTTCGCGGTCACTTTGCGTGCCCGCACTGGCAGCGCCGCTGCAGGAACGCACCGGGATCGTATCGGCCGATTGACATCGCAGGTGTCACGCGCTCGGGTCTAGTCTTCCGCGGCATCCAGCGCCGCTGTAACCGCCCGATGCAAGTCAGAATCAATCAAATCTGCACAGGCCTTTCCGCTGCTGCCTGTGTCACAGTTAAACAGCACTGCCCACGCGCGGTTGTCCCAGCGGCGGACCAGCAGCGCAGATGTGCCGGCAAGGCGCCCCGTGTGCCAGAAATTCATGCCGGCGCCGCCGTTACCGTAACGAACCTGCCAGCCAGCACCATACCAGGCATCCCGCGAATCAGGCTGCGGAAGCAATTTCTCCGATATGCCGGCCACCCGCTTCTGCTCTGATTCAGCCATCGCCATCTTCATGAATCGCAGCAAATCGCCGGACGTGGACAACCAGCCACCGTGCGAATCCATCAGCTCCAGATCCCACTGGCCATAAGGCTTTTCAACAAGTTCCGGATCCTTGCGAGTCTCTCCACGTGCCGAATCGAACACGAGTGGAACGCGCTCACGACCGTGGGTGAGGTATCGCACTTCATCGGGGAACCGACCGGAAAACTCGGTTCGACCCAGACGAGTATGCTCCATCCCGCAGGGATTCAGCACCAGCTCCCGCATGCATTCCTCGTAAGATTGCTTCGTCACCGCCTCCAGAACTCGCCCCAGCAGACAGTAGCCAACGTTACTGTAACTCACACGATCCCCTGGAGCAAAATCGAGTGGCTGTGTAAGCTGATACTGAACGACGTCTTCAATGCGCAGCCGACGACGGACGCCAAGAGCAGCGGTGATACGCACAACCTCGAACATCGTATCTTTTGACTTCTCACGGTCAAACCCAGCGGTGTGCTGGAGCAGCTGGCGGATGGTGATCTCGGACCATCGGGGGTCGAGGGCCCTTGCGGCTTCAAGATCCCAGCCTGCAGGATGCTGCTCCAGCAGGCTGAAAAGAGTGTCATCCAGAGACAGACGTTCTTCTCTGGCAAGGCTCAGTACCGCAGCAGCTGTCAGCGGTTTGGAAATACTTGCGATCCGCATCACGGCATCAGGCGCCATGTGAGTGCGAGAATCCGGATCCGAATAACCAAAGCCCCTCTCGTAGACAAACTGACCGTTGTCGAGCACCGCCAGAGTGGCTCCGGGGATCTGTTCCTTCGTGAGCAGATCCAGCATGAGTTGATTCAGAGGTTCAAGGTGGGCGCCGAGAGTACCTGCCGCTGGCGGAGGTCCTGGAGGCAGCTGCAGACGTGCGGGCGGTGACTTTCGCTGTACCCAGACTCCCAGCCAGCGTCTCTGCCGACCGCTGAGTATCCCCTGCTCCAGCGTCAACTCATATCCATCCTGTTCATATAACTTCTGCTTCTCGCGAAAGTCAGTGGCCGACAGGTTGATATGCACCATCCATGCTGCCTGGTCGCTGTTTCGCACAGCCTCGATATCAAACACCTGAACGCCACGCTGCAGTCGGGTCTTCAACTGGCTGACCATCAGGCCGGACCGACCCAGTTCCTGCATAAACGCCTCTGCTTCGGCGGCAGGAACCGCGGTGACAGAGCGTTCAACGGCCGTTGCATTATCCTGGGCTGCTGAAGCCGGAAATGTGCAGCACGTGAAGAAGGAGACAGCCAGTGCCACGCACAACAACAGGTTTTGCAGGACACCGGCCATGACTGGACCCTTCAGAGATCCATATTTCAACCGATGCGTTCGAGCACCTTGTCAATCAGGTTGTACTGACGAGCTTCTTCGGCGGACATGAAGTTGTCCCGGTCCGTGTCTTCTTCGATTTTTGTGAGCGTCTGACCGGTGTGCTTCAGCAGGATTTCGTTCATCCGCTGCTTGATGCGGAGCACTTCCTTTGCATGGATTTCAAGTTCCGTGGCCGTACCTTCCATGCCAGCAAGCGGCTGGTGGATCATGATTCGAGCATTGGGGAGTGCATGCCGCTTGCCTGGGGTGCCTGCAGTCAGGAGCACTGCTCCCATGCTGGCAGCCTGCCCAATGCAGTAGGTGGCCACATCGCAGCTGATGTATTGCATGGTGTCGTAGATGGCCATGCCTGCTGTGATTGATCCACCGGGGCTGTTGATGTAGAAGTGGATGTCAGCCTTTGGATCGTCAAACTGCAGGAACAGGAGTTGTGCGACGATGCTGTTGGCGGCGTCGTCGTTTACCTGGCTGCCGAGGATCACGATGCGATCTTTCAGCAGGCGGCTGTAGATATCCATCGCCCGCTCGTCGCGGCCATTTTTTTCAATGACGTAAGGAACAAGGACCGTCATGGGAGTGATCCGGAGAACGAGGAACCGGGGACGAGGAACGGAGCTGCCAGTTGCTGAGCACGACTATTTTTTCTTGACGGGGCGATCAAGAATTTCATCAACGAGCCCATAAGCTTTGGCTTCTTCGGAAGTCAGGTAATGGTCTCGCTGAGTATCTTTTGCGATGCGATCGATTGGCTGCTTTGTGTGATGTGCGAGGATTTCGTTGAGAAGCTGGCGGGCCGCGAGAATATCTTTGGCCTGAATTTCGATATCAGAGACCTGACCACCAACCTGTCCGTAGGGTTGGTGGATCATCATTTTCGAATGCTTCAGAGCGAATCGCTTGCCGGCGGCACCACCGGCTACGAGGATCGCTCCGCCGCTTGCAGACATCCCGACGCAGTAGGTGGCGACATCGCATTCGATGAACTGCATAATGTCGTAGATGGCCAGCGTTGCTGTGACCGACCCACCTGGTGAATTGATATACAGATGAATGTCCTGATGCCGATTTTCGGACTGCAGGAAGAGCATCTTCATGATGACAAGATTAGCGCTGCCATCGTGGATGGGGCCATCGAGGAAGATGATGCGGTTATCCAGCAGCAGATCGCCGACGGTCATCTGTCGCTGAGCGGAGTATTCGCGAGCGGCCATGGGGGCGTAATCGAATCGCGGATCCTTCATTTCCCGTTTTCCTGTGAAACAATCAACCGGCCAAAAAAAACAGGCGTCGCGTAATCCTACGCGCGCCTGCGGGAACTTCAAAGGCGGGATTATGGGGAATCTTCGCCGGAGTCTGTATCATCCACAAGTGAGCTCTTCATGTTGCCACAAATTGCGTGTCGAACAAAGCTTTGATCTTCGCGCTGGATGGGAGCATGGGGGACGTCGTTGAACTGGACTTTACTGAGCAGAAAATCGATGGCCTTACGTTCCCGAAGTTGTGCTTCGAGATTTTCCAGCATCCCGGATTTTGCCAGTCGAGCCCTGATTTTGCGAACCGGTTCTCCGCGCTGGCGAGCCATGAGGAACAGTTCCTGTTCGATATCTTCGCGACTAGGCTCGATTTCATTTTCCGTAGCGATACGGTCGAGAATGAAGTGCTGTTTGAGAGCGGCGCGGGTGTTTTCGAGGGCGTTTTGCTGGATTTGAGTTTGCCGGGCGATGACCTGGTCAGGTGTGAAGCCGGCCTGGGACATTTCAAGCACTTCGCGGCGGGTGGCATTTTCCGTCTGTTGCCGAACGAGCATCTCTGGGAGATCCCAGTCGGCTGAGGCGGTCATCTGCTCCAGCAATTGCTCGCGTGTGTCCTGACGCTGCTGGTAGGTCAGCCGTCGGACGACAGCATCAACCATTCCATTGCGGAAGTCCTCTTCGCTGGAGAACCCGAACGCATCGAGAAACTCGTTGCTTAAATCAGGCATCTGGTAACGTTGAACCTCGGCGACTTCGAAGCGAACGGACACCGCTTCGCCTCGCATCTCGACGATTGGTGACTGCAGGGAGATCGTCACAGTGGCTTCTCGGGAATCACCAACTGTCACACCCTGCAACAGTTCAGCGAAGCCATTCAGTGCCGCATCGGGGAAGTTGAGGGTAGGGAGCAGGCGAGCGGATTCGGATTCGAGGACCCGGACCACATTACCGTTCCGGGTAAAGGTCATCCGGCAGATGACGAAGTCGCCGGGTGCTGCCGGAGCATCGCTGGTGACACGCTTGGCCTGGGACGAGAGGAAGTTGTGAGTGAAGGCTTCGATGTCTTCGGGAGTTGGTTCACCGCTGGGGCGAGTGATCGTGAAGCCGGAGAAATCGGGCAGAGTGAACGCTGGGCGAACTTCTACCTCGAACTGGTAGCTGAAGTCTCCGCTTTCCGGGATCTCCATGCTGTCGACGTCAATCCGGGGTTCGCCGAGCGGTTCGATTCCATGGTCTTTGGTGATCTGTTCGAGGCTGCGAACGAGCACCTTTTGCTTGACGTCCGCATCAATTTCTTTACCAAACTTTTTGCGCAGGAGCGCTTTAGGGACTTTACCGATACGGAATCCTGGAACCTGAGCCTTGCCGACCAGTTCGCTCACGGCGTCTTCCCGGACCTCGAACACATCCTTCGCGGAGACCGTGACGGAAATATGGCGACGACAGGCACCTCGGTCTTCGATTTTCACAGACAACTGCATGGAATCTGCGTTATTCGCATCAGCGGCGCCCTCAGCTGTGTCTTCAACTGTGGCCGTTGGGGCTTCCAATGATTCCGCCTGATCAACATCAGCACTCATTCTGCAAACCTCGTTCTTGCCGTTTTCTGCAAATTCCCACTCCGGCCGCTTCAGGTTAGTCCAGGACGGCCAGGGAGGGCCATTGTGGCCTGAAACCCGATTACAAGCCCGTCACAGACAGTTATACATAGTCAACCAGAGCACCGTGATTCCCTAAAACTGCTGTTAAGGCAGGCGGGCAGGACAAAGGAGGGATTGTTTCCGTCGCACGCGACTGTCCTGAGACGCCGCACTATACCAATAAAAAAGAGCGGGTGAAGGGACTCGAACCCTCGACAACCACGTTGGCAACGTGGTGCTCTACCAACTGAGCTACACCCGCAGTGTGTTTCCTTTTGGGGGAAACCGATAAGATTTTTGTTGCTGATCGCCCGGAAAGAGGGTCGAAGCAGCGGAGCGGAATTATGCGGCTTTTCGGCTTCTCGTCAACACTCTCTGAAAAATTTGCATCTGGAATTTCCGGGTTCCCGATCCTGAGCCCCTGATTTCCCGACTTTTTTCGTTGGATTCCGTGAGTTCTGCAGCTGATTCCGTCCCCGTTTCCGCATACAGTTTCAGGAGCAGATCAGCCCAAACCAGAGCGAGGCGACGATGTCAGAGCGTGAAGAAGTGCGGGTGCCCGGAGAGTTTATCGAGCTTGACAAGTTTCTCAAGCTTGCGTCGGTTGCCCCAACTGGAGGCGAAGCCAAGTTGCTGGTGAAGTCAGGGCTGGTGTCCGTCAATGGCCAGCCCGAGACGCGTCGCGGGCGAAAGCTCCGGGCTGGTGACGTGGTGGAATACAACGGGGAGCGGTACGAGATTGAAGACGACGCCGGTGGGACTCCGTGACCATCGTGCCAGACACGCCGTAGCGGTTTCAAATATGAAATCCCTGCATCAACAGCCAATAAACCGGATCGACCGTGGCGTGCCCACCCAGTGACGAACCCGATACAGACTTCCAGCTGCTCGGCCTGCCGACAGTGGACGAAACCGACGCGCAGCGGGCTCGTATCCCCTTTGAAGTGCTTGCTTCGCAATTTGTGGATGAACTGCGACAGGGCGACCGTCCGACAACGGAGCGCTATGCGAGGCGTTTTCCGCTGCACGCCGCCAGAATCCGCGAAGTCTTCCCGGTGCTCGCGATGCTCGAACACGCGCGTACGGAACGCGAATCACGAGCACTGCGTCGGAATATGCCTGGCACATTCCCCTTTTCTCGTCTTGGGCACTGCGAACTGCTCCAGGAGATCGGTCGCGGCGGCATGGGAGTTGTCTTCCGCGCGAGAGATCTGGAATCGGGCCACATGGTCGCCCTGAAAGTGCTTCCCTGGCCAGTGACTCTGGCGGCAGCCTGGGTGAGTCGATTCGAGCAGGAGGCAAACCTTGCCCGGCAGCTGCAGCACCCGCACATCATCCCGGTGTTTCGCTGGGGCCAGGACAATGGCTACTGCTACTTCGTCATGCAGCTTATTCGGGGCGCAGGTCTTGACAGGATCATTGATGCCATCGGAAAGGTTCCTGATGGTGTCGCCGTGGACCACCTGATACAGACCATTCAGAACGTCCCCGCCTCGGCGACTCAGGGCAGCACGATCACCTCCACATCGTTCATGGAATTTGCCCGCATCGGCATCCAGGCCACTCAGGCCCTCCGCGCTGCCCACGCTGCCGGCATCTGCCACAACGACATCAAGCCCGCCAATCTGCTCCTTGATGCCACAGGTCACGTATGGGTAGGAGACTTCGGCCTGTCGCAGCAGCTGTCGCCGGAATCAACCGGAGCACTGCGGGGAGCAGCTTCGCAGACAGTCCGAGCGAAGGATTCCGCCGGTGGCACACTCCGCTATATGGCACCGGAGCGATTCACTGGCATTTCTTCGGCCACAGCAGATATCTACGCTTTCGGCGCAACGCTTTACGAACTCTGCCTGCAGTGCGCCCCATTCAGCGACGACAACCCTGAAGCCCTGCGGAACCAGATTCTCGGTCAGCCACCAATTCGGCCTCGCGATCTGTGTCGGGAGTTTCCGCGGGGACTCGAAACCATTATTCTCAACTGCCTGCAGAAGGACCCGAGGGATCGCTATTCCAGCGCCGATGCACTGCTGCAGGACCTGCTGCGATTCACCCTCGGACGTCGCATCCGCAGTACTCGCCGCAGTCGCTTCGCAGTCATCTGCCAGACGGTTGCCTCGAAATTTCGCCACTGACTCCTGACTGACCCCGCGTCGCCACCGCCTGCGGACTCCGACAACCATCAACAGCCTTTCACATGTCCCAGCCCGAAAATCCCGCGAGTAAATCTGACTTCATCTGCATTCGCGGCGCCCGCACCCACAATCTGCAGAACATCTCCGTCGAGATCCCCACGGGACGGCTGGTGGTGATTTCGGGTGTGAGCGGCTCCGGGAAGAGCTCGCTTGCCTTCGATACGCTCTTTTCCGAAAGCCAGCGACGATATCTCGAATGCATTTCCGTCAGAACCCGCAGCCTGCTGCATCAGCTTCCACGAGCTGACGTGGACGAAATTACTGGCCTTGCACCGGCGGTGAGCGTTGATCAGCGAGTTTCAGGCGTGCCCCGGCGCAGCACTCTTTCAACAGTCACCGAAATCCACGACTACCTGCGACTGCTCTACGCCCACTCCGGAACCGCGCACTGCACCCAGTGCGATCGCCCTGTCCGGCAGCAGTCGATTGATCAGATTCTGCAGCGAATCCTGCAGCACCCGGAACGCACTCGCCTGATGATCCTTTCGCCGATGATCCGCGGCCGTCGCGGCGCCCACCAGGAAGTGCTGGACCGCATCGTCCGCAACGGTTTCGTCCGCGCCCGAATTGACGGGCAGATGGTGGACGTCGCCGACTTCAAACCACTTCAGCCTTCGGTCGAACACCACATCGAGGCGATCGTGGACCGGATTGTCATTCGCGATGGCGTTGCCCCACGGCTTCGCGAATCCCTGAAGCTCGCCTGCCGCGAAAGTGACGGAACCTGTATTGTCTGCCACGAACTGGAAGGCCACTGGCTGGAAACACTCTTCAGTACCCGCTACGCCTGCCCCGAATGCGAACTGAGCTTTCCCACACCGGATCCCGGAACGTTCAGCTTCCATTCGCCGCGAGGTGCCTGCGGGGTTTGCGGCGGACTTGGAGTACGCGGTGCTGCGGTCGCTCTGGAAGACACTGCCGGCGCCGCCGGGACAGACCCTTCCGAAGCCGCCATCCCGGTATTCCGTCGCCGTCCGTGTGATGAGTGTCGCGGCAGCAGGCTTCAGGCATTCCCACGCCGCGTCCGCTTCCTCGGTCTGACTCTTCCCGACTTCACAAGTCAGGACGTCACTGCAGCAGCCGACACCTGCCGGAACTGGCTGAAACAGATCGAACAACCAGACCTGCTCCACCCCGAAGCTCGGCTTGCCGCAGCCAGAACTCTCCCGGATCTTCTCAACCGACTGCAGTGCCTTGAAGACGTTGGTGTGGGCTACCTCACACTGGACCGACCGGCCGTTACGCTGTCAGGCGGCGAATACCAGCGTGCCCGGCTGGCCGCTGCGCTGTCCACAAAACTGCACGGTGCCCACTACGTGCTCGACGAACCCACTGCCGGACTGCATCCCCGCGATACCGCTCGATTGCTGGCAGCTCTGAAAAACCTGCGAGATTCGGGTGGCACGGTGATTGTTGTCGAACATGATCCTCAGGTGATTGAAGCCGCCGACTGGGTGCTGGATATCGGTCCTGGTGCTGGCGCCGATGGTGGACAACTGCTGTTCTCGGGAACGCCATCAGAACTCTGCCATCACCCTGCATCGCCCACTGGCCGACTTCTTCGCGAACGTCGCGAACGTCGCGAATCCGTCGAATCGGCCGCTGCCGCTCAGCCTGACCCCGCTGCCGCCGCCACAAAAGCTCGCCGCAGCCCCCGCGGTCGCAAAGTGTCCATTGCGGATGCAGCCGCAACGCCGACCGTGGCCGCCACGACCGTGGCGCCCACGACCGTGGCGTCTGCCGGTCCGGCGGATTCTCGTCACCCGCACGCACCCGGTACCGATGGCTGGATCCGCATCTGTGGTGCTCGCCTGCACAATCTCAAACATGTCACCGCCGAAATTCCTCTGCGCCGGCTCACAGGGATTTCCGGAGTGAGCGGTTCCGGGAAAAGCTCCCTGATTCGCGGCACACTCGTGCCGTGGCTGCAGGCCGTGCTTGCCGGACGTGATCCTGTTCTGGCTGCCGCTGACGCCGACTGTGACAGCATCTCCCTCGGTGACAGCATCTCCGGCGGTGACAGCGTCGCGCGTCTGGTGTGTCTTGACCAGGCCCCTCCCGGACGGTCCGGCCGATCCTGCATCGCCACACTCACTCCTCTCTGGGATGACATCCGCCGACTGCTGGCAAAAACTCGCGAATCCCGCGCACGAGGCTGGGGCGCACAATTCTTCAGTTTTAATGCCGGTGGCGGTCGTTGCAGCGTTTGTCGTGGCACGGGGATTCGGGCCGTCCGCATGCCGTTTCTGGCCAATGCAGAAGTCATTTGCAGCAGTTGTGGGGGGACGCGGTTCAGTCGAGCAGCCCGAAGCGTGCGGTTCCGTGGCAAATCCGTCGATGAGCTGCTGCGGATGCGAGTGGATGAGGCACACGAGTTCTTCAGTGAATTCTCACGCCTGCGTTCCATTCTTGAAGTCTGCTGCAGCGTCGGACTGGGCTACCTGCAGCTGGGCCAAAGCACGAGCACGTTCTCCGGTGGCGAAAATCAGCGCGCCCGCATTGCCGCTGAACTTGCACTGCCATCCACCGAACATACCCTCTACGTACTTGACGAACCAACCGGCGGCCTCCATGCGTACGATGTGCAGCGACTGATTAAGCACCTGCGCGAACTCGTCCTGCTGAAGCATTCCGTCATCGTTCTCGAACATCACTCAGATGTGCTGACAGCGTGCGACTGGGTTTTGGAACTGGGACCGGACGCGGCAGCAAACGGCGGCCAAATTGTCAGCGCGGGAGTGGTTGGCTAGTCAGTGCCCCCGAGGCTGATGGAACTGGCCTTAGAGGCCGGAAACGCAGCAGCCATCAATGGGGCTGCTGCAGGATCGTCGTTGAAATCGATTGCGTCACGGCTGGCTGGGTCCATTCCGGAAACAGCAATTCGTCGGCACTCAAAACCGTTTCGCCATCCCGGACTGTCCCATGCGGAGTTCAGCCCGACACATTCTTCAGTTCCACGATAAAGTGCAGGGTGGCGTTTGGTGGGATCGAGCCGGGCATACCGCGAGAGCCGTAGCCAAGGTTGGAGGGGACCCAGAGTTCGATCATGCCACCTTCGCCGATGAGTTGCAGGCCTTCGGTCCACGCGGGAATCACGCCGTTGAGTGAAAATGAAGCGGTTTCGCCGCGGTCATAGGAGTTGTCGAATTGTCGGCCGCTGTCGAGCCAGCCTCGGTAATGCACTTCGACGGTGCTGGTGGCCTGTGGTTTTGCACCATCAGAATCTCGCAGGATGCGGTATTTGAGTCCGCTTGCAGTTGTCTGGAATTCGCGTGAGGCATCCTGATCAACGGGCCCGACGCCGGCCTGCAGTGACTCGCGATCGAAGAATGTCACAACGCTCCTCTGTGCGGATGTGCTGGACTGCAGGTTTTCGGAATCTGCCAGCTGACTTCCGGCCGGTGATTCACAACCGCTGAGCAGTGTCAGGATCAGAAGCAAAGCAGGTGGTGCAGTGACGAGGCGGGTTTGCAGAGCGAGCATGACGGCAGGTCCGAAAAGAGACAGGAAGGGGCGACAGGACGCGTCTGGGGGAATTCTGCTGGATCCTTGAATCCGATGCAACTGCAGACGAATTCGGGCGGATTCCACGCAACAAGTTCTTTGGTGCTGCGAGAATAGTATGGTAGTCGCTTTCGCAATCTCTGACATCAGGAGCAATTCAATGAATCTTCCAGCGCTTTCACCGCCCGTTGGTGGTCAATCGATCTCAGTGGCCGCGCTGCTGCCGGCCGACGTGATTGTCTCCACAACCAATGCCGCTGTTTCACGAGCCATTCGAAGCGTATCGTCTTCTGTCGTCAGTCACGCGATGATCTACGCGGGCGGGGGTTTTGTAATCGAGTCGATTGGTGATGGCGTCGTCAGACGACCGCTGTCTACCGCTGTTGGCGAAGCATCCCTTGCCGTGGCCTATCGGCATCGCCAGATGACAGACGCCCGTGCCGCCAGCATTATTCGGTTTGCTGAACTGCAGATCGGACGAGGCTATAACTTTACAGGAATTGTGGGCCAGGCAGGCTATCAGCTTGATCGCTGGTTCCTTTGCAGCGTTCTTGAGGTCCGCAACTGCGAAAGCCGTGCTCAGCAGGCAAATCTCTGGATGTCCTCACGGGGCCGTTTTTTCTGTTCAGAGCTCGTTGCCGCTGCCTACCGCCAGGCGGGTGTTCCGCTGATCCCGGCTCGTTCCGACAGCGCCAGCCCTCAAACACTTGTCGAGGTCGCGGCTTCCGGAGATCTGCAGTATGTCGGGCATATCGTGGCCTCTTAGACAGTCATGGATATTTCCAACAAAAAAGGCCACGTCCTTCGACGTGGCCTCTATCTGAATTGTGGCGTTGGAGCGAGATCAGTTGACGCTTGTCTTGTCAAATTTCCCTTTGGAATCAGACGAGCGAATTGGCTGACCGCCGGCGGCAGGTGCTGCGGGTGAGCGACTTGCGGCCGTTGGGTTGGCAGGCACGCCTCGGTTACTGGCGGCATCATCAGCAACACTCTGTTCGTTCTTCGGAGCCCAGTTCGCTACCGACCACGTTGGATATTCATCGGCGACACTGGAAGCCAGGTCCTGCAGAGTCTCCATCATCTTCTTGTTTGTCAAATCGCGATTGGGAATGACTCGCTGCATAACAAACCGCTTGTTGGTGGGGATATAGGCAAAGAACTTGCCTTCACCAAGTCGGTCATTTGCTGCGAGCAGTCGCAGGAGAGCGGTACGAGGAACTTCGGCGGATGTTTGCGGAATCTGGTCGAGCCATGCCATGACCCAGACGGATTCGCCGTTGCGGCTGAGCACAGCGGACATGGAAAACTTCCATTCCTCGCCACGGTAGTTCATCTTGAACGCGAAGTCGTAGCGTTGTTCGGTTTTCTTTGGCTGAAGCCCGATGGCTGCCAGCATTTCACCAAGTTGTTCTTCCGAGAGCCGACCTGGCTGGGGCGCGGCGGCTACGGGAGGACTGTCCTGGGCGGAGACCGACCACAGACTTCCAGGTATCAGTACAGTGAAAAAGATCAGCGATACCCATTTCTTCATGATCCACTCCCTTGAATCACTCCGGCAAAAACGGCCGTTTGCACCAGCAGCGTCATCCAACGCTGATCAGTTCGGTTCAGTGTCCGCCAGATACTTGAGGCAAATCTGCGACCAGGTTTCGAATTGGTCAATTTGGCTGAACAATTCTGACGCCTGTGAGAACCCAGCGTTGATCATCGACTTTTCACGCGGCTGAACTTGCGGATTGTCAAGTTCGAAAATGTGAACGATGCCCAGATGCACCCGGCCGACTTCTGTTTCGTCGTCGTTGATCAGCCCGCAGCAGTCCTCAGACCAGCCACTCTCGATATCCACTTCCTCTTCAATCTCGCGTCTCATTCCTTCCAGATACGGAATCTGACTTCCTCCAAGATCCACCGAGGACACGTGTCCACCGACTCCGATGGACCGTTTGGCGTGGAGTCTGGCTTCACCCTGAGCGGTTCCTCGTTGGTAGTGAAATATGAGCTCTCCACAGCGAAAGATGCAATAGGGAATCAATTGCTTGAACGAAGGATCCTGTTCCATCTCAGGTCTTGGGCGATAGCTGGCGTGCTGCGGGTCCAGAATCACGGGCAGGTAGCGGTCGATGTCGCTGCAAAACCCCTGAAAATGCCCAACGCGGTGAAATACAGGAGTAGGAATGACAAGGATATGCTCGACTGCCATAACAATACCTTCAAATCGATATTAATTTGGGGATTTAAGGTTGACTTTTCAATTATGCACGAATGGGAAGAATGCGTGGAATTTTCCTTGACACGACCGTACCTGCGGGTTCCTGGGTGTCGCTATGGGAATTTCCCAGCCGCGTTTTTTCATGGTTTTTTCGGCGACTGCACAACCACCAGCTGGTGGGCATCGACATCATATTCCCAGGCCAGCCCGGGCGCCAGCTGTGGCAGGTTGATGCGATTTTCCTGGATAATACGAGTCATAAATTCTTCGAGTGTGGCTGGATACCTGCCTTCCGACGCGTGAAACAGGCTGATTGCGTGCTGAATGGCAAGTTGGGGTATTTTTTCGCGGGCATTCTGAAGTGCGGCGAGTGGTCCGGTGATGGGGTCGGTGATGGGTCGAGTGGTATCGACGACTGTTTTCCCTGCGGCCGGATCAAACTGCTGGACGTCAGCGGACTGTGCAGCTTGAGCGGGCTGGGGGGCTGCGGGTTCGGGGTCGGGAGGAACGGGCGGGGGATTGAAGCAGCCGGCGACAAAACTGAACAGCAGCAGCGAGCGACAGTGGAGAGAGATCGACTTCATTGAAGCGTCCGTAAGCAGGAGGTTCTGGCAGAGGTCTTTCAGGAGGATACCGACTGGAAAAAAAAAAGAAATCCTTGCCATGCGGCGATTGTGGGCGGCAAATTCAAGGTTTGCCGGATTGCCCGCGGCAACCTCGAATGGCAGAATGTGGTTGGAGAACCCAGTGTCGCATCCTCATTCCGAGATTAATCGTTCACAAGGCAGCCGGACAGCATGACGGAACGCAGGATTGGACCATTCATCATCGGCCGGCAGCTTGGCGCCGGAGGTATGGGTGTGGTGTATCGAGCGGTGTACACCGAGACGGGGCGTGAGGTGGCGTTGAAGCTGCTTCCACCGGGGCTCATTGGTGACGACAAGATTCGTGCCCGCTTCGAACGGGAAATCGGCATCCTGAAGAAACTCTCGCACCCAAACATCGTGCGTTACTACGGTGGCGGTACTCACGAAGGACAGCGCTGGTACGCCATGGAGCTCATCGATGGAGGGGCCGTCAGCCAGTTGCTCAAGCGCCGCGGTCGACTCACTCCGGAGCAGGCCATCGAGGCCGGACGGCAGCTCTGCGCTGCGCTCGAACACGCCCACAACGCCGGGATCATCCATCGCGATCTGAAACCCGGCAATCTGTTCATCACTACCAAAGGCCGGATCAAGCTGGGAGACTTTGGTATCGCGCGGGACACTGAGGCGTCACCGCTGACAGCCGCTGGCAAGACTGTTGGTACCTATGCTTACATGGCCCCCGAACAGATTCGCGGGAGTGCCGCAATCTCCCGCAAGACAGATCTCTATGCTGTCGGCTGTCTGCTTTATGAACTGCTCACCGGACAAACTCCGTTTCTCGCTGATAACCCCGCTGAGATGCTGCTGGCACACATGGAGCATGAGCCGTTTCCTGTGCGCAGCAAATGCCCGACGTGTCCGGTGGCCCTCGAACTGCTCGTTTTCAGGCTTCTCGAAAAGGATCCCGACGATCGGCCATTCGATGCTCTGGCCGTTCATACGGAGCTCACAGAAATCGCCGCATCGCTGAAGAACGGGCCTGCAGAACCGGCCGCTGGTCCCGCGGCACTTCCGCAGACACGATCCGCTGTGGAAGCTGCAGCCCCCACCAGGAAGAAGCGGAAACGCCGCGGTCATTTTTTCGAACGCACGCCCTTTCTGATTTCCGCCCTTCTGCTGCTCATCGTGATCACAGCATGGCTTCTCCAGGGACCCTCAGAGAAAACGCTTTACGAACGCGGTCGCGAGGTTGTTGAAAGTGTGTTGCGAAATCCCGATCGCCCGGACGCTCTTTCACGTCTGGACGATGCCCGCCGCCGCTGGCTGGAACCGGCCCGCAGTCGTTTCCCGGAAGGTCAGTACGCAGCCGAAACATCCGTCCTGCTCGATCAGGCTCGTTCGCTCACGCTCGAACTGCAGGCTGAAGTTCGTCTCAGAACCCGACGTGACGGCCGCAACGCGTTTGAAAAGGCCGCCATCGAGGCGTTTCGATCGGAGCAGGAGTCAGCGGCCGGCCCACTGACCGCTATCGATCGACTTCAGGCATTCGTGGAATTCACGGAAAGTCCCGGCATCCCGACGCCCGCAGAGGACTCGGCACTGTCGGCCGCTACGGAAAGCGACTCTGCCAGCTCCGACGTCAACCAGCCCTCACTCTGGAATCAGGCCGCTCAGCGCAGACTTGCAGCGAATCGAGACGCCTTTCTGAAACGTCCGGATTATGAAAAGCTGCTGCGTGACTACATCGAGGAAGCTGGGGGTGATCTGCAGAGTGACACTACCGGATCCACAGCCGTGAAACTGACACGACTGCTTCGCGTCTTCGAAAATCATTCGTCAGCCTCGGGGGCCTGCAATCTTGCTCGCAGTTACCTTGACCGAACTCAGAAACCGTCAACGTCCGAATCCGGGTTAATGCAGGGGCCAGGGCCGGCGACAACAGAACCACGGTAGCTGTCTGGTGTGCGTTTATTGCAGAGCACTGCCGAGGGTATCACCATCCTGAATTCACTCTGTCAGAAAGTCGTCCCATGAAATGCACCGCTTTGACGCTGTGTGCACTGTGGAAGTCACTGGTGAGCCGCGTGTGTTGTACGGGGCTGATGGTGCTGACCGCTTCGGTAATCGGCGCGGCCGACGATGTGTTCCCCGGGACCGAACCACTGGACATGCAGCGACCGCTTGACGAGGTGATGGTGGAGGGGCTTCAGCGATTCTGTCTGCGGGAACTGGCGGCTTCCCCCGCAGAACGATCCCGACACTGGCAGCCTCACCTTGTGAATCGGGACGTGTTTTCAGCATTTCAGGAGTCAGCCAGACCTCGACTGCGACTCATGCTCGGCGTTGTGGATGAGCGACTTCCTGCGAGTCGGTTTACGACGCCGGGTTTCGAGCTTCTCAGCACGTTGGAACGTTCTTCCGTCGCCGCTCGGACTCCATTCGTGACTGTCCACCACGTTCGCTGGCCCGTGCTCGAAGGAGTCACAGCTGAAGGACTGTTGCTGATTCCCCGCGTCATTCGCGCTGCGGTTGTCGCGCTGCCTGACGCCGACTGGACGCCCGAGCTGTTCTGTGGACTTGAGCAGGGGTTGCCGGAATCCGTGCAATTTGTGCGTCTGCTGGCAGAGTCGGGCTGCATGGTGGCAGTGCCTGCGCTGATCAGCCGCAGTGACGAATTTTCGGGTCACCCGAACGTGGGTTTCACAAACCAGCCGCATCGTGAATTTCTGTATCGCCAGGCATTTGAGGCTGGTCGCCATGTGATTGGGTACGAGGTGCAGAAGACACTGGCGGCTGTCGATCTGCTGGAGCAGCATCTGCGGCGACTGAAACAGTCCGCGGACATTGAATCACCTCGAATCGGAGTTGTTGGCATCGGGGAAGGCGGTTTGCTGGCCCTTCACGCAGCGGCCCTTGATCCGCGTATACAGGCTTGCTGGGTGAGCGGCTATTTTCAGCAGCGGGAGGACGTGTGGCAGGAACCGATTTATCGCAATGTCTGGGGACTGCTGAAGGAATTTGGCGACGCGGAGCTGGCGGGTCTGATCGCGCCACGGCGTCTGGTGATCGAAGCGGCTGCGGCTGTGAATGTGGCGGGACCGCCACCAGCTCGCGATGGTCGCGCGGCGGTAGCGGCTCCCGGAGCAATCACGACATGCCGGCTGGATTCGGTGCGGGCGGAAATCGAGCGTGCAGGGACTTTTTACGGGGTATTTGACGCCGCAGGTAACCTGTCACTGGTGGTCACCGGTGACGAGGGCGATGGAGCGTCCGGAAACCGGGCCGCTCTGGAAGCCTTCGCTGCAGGACTGGGGTTTGCGGCCGCGCCTGGCGACTCTGCGGCGAACTGGCAGATGGAGGTCCGGGGGCAGACGGAGCAGTCGAGTGCACAGCAATTCGCCAGTTTGCGGGAGCAACGACAGTTTGCTGAGTTAGGGGGCCGAGTTCAGGATCTGCTGCTGAAAAGTCATCAGGTGCGTGACGCCCGCTGGAGACTGAAACCCACTGCCATCGAGACGTGGAAGCAACAGCAGCCTGAGCTGCGTAAATGGGTACATGAAGAGCTGACAGGTCGTCTGCCTCACGCGCGATCGGCTCTTCGCCCGCGATCACGCAAGGTTCTGGAGACGGCCGAATATGTGGGGTACGAGATCGTCCTGGACGTGTTCGACGACGTGATTGCTGCTGGAGTCCTGCTCGTGCCCAAAACGCTTCGGGAAGGCGAACGCCGCGCCACGGTTGTCTGTCAGCATGGGCTTGAGGGAACGCCTTTTGATACGATTTCGCATGAACCCGGGCCGTGGGCGACGTACAAGGCATTCAGCGAACAGTTGGTGCTGCAGGGTTTCGTTGTGTACGCACCTCAAAACCCATATCGGGGAGGTGATCGCTTTCGCGTGCTGCAGCGGATGTCCAATCCACTGAAGCGTTCGCTGTTCAGTTATATCATTGCGCAGCACGAACAAACGCTGGACTGGCTGTGCTCGCTGCCGTGTGTTGATCCCGATCGCATCGCGTTTTACGGCATTTCCTATGGAGGCAAGACGGCCATGCGTGTGCCTCCACTGGTGGAACGATATCAGCTGGCGATTTGTTCGGGCGACTTCACTGACTGGCCGCGTACTCTGGCTTCCGACAATGAACGCTTCAGTTACCTGTTCACGTCGGAGTATGAGGTTTTCGAGTGGAATCTGGCGCATGTTGCCAGTTACGCGGAGTTGGCGACGCTGATGTCACCTCGACCGTTTATGGTGGAGGAGGGGCATCGTGATGGCGGGCAACCCAGCGAATGGGTGGCTGGAGAGTTCGGAAAGGTTCGCCGTCATTATGACCAGCTGGGGATTGGTCAGCGTGCCGTGCTGGAGTTTTTCGATGGTCCCCACACGATTCATGGCGAAGGCACATTTCGATTTCTGCGGGAGCAGGGAATGGCAGGGGAGAAGTCTGATTGATGGAACGAGGGGCCGGAGGCGTCCGGTGATTCCTTTCGGCACAGGACTTGCCCCATTTTACTCGCAGCAATTGATCTACAGGTGTCGTAACCCGTATTCTTTCGAATCAGCTACTCCTGCTCGTTCATTCCGGACACATATCATGACTTCTGCCGTTACTGCCGAAGCCGCCGTGCAGTCCCTCCTGCCTGGAATGAAGGTTTTCCTTCACGGGGCCGCGGCGACTCCAACGCCGCTCATCGAGGCCATGTGCCGTCGTCAGGATCTGAACGATGTCACGCTCTACCATCTGCACACTGAGGGACCGGCTGCGTTTCTGGACGATTCCTGTCGTGGACGGTTTCGATCAGTGTCGTTCTTCACGGGTGCACCTTTACGCACAGCGGTTCAGGAAGGGGCGGCTGACTTTATTCCGGTGTTCCTTTCCGACATCCCCCAGTTGTTCATCAGTCGTACCATTCCACTCGACGCGGCTCTGGTGCCGGTGTCTGCGCCGGACAGACACCGGCAATGTTCGCTCGGCACATCCGTGGATGCCGCCCGGGCGGCTGTGGACACGGCTCCCGTTGTGATTGCCGAAATCAACCGTCAGATGCCGCGTACTCTGGGCGATACCACACTGCCGCTTTCCCGAATTTCCGCGTGGATTGAGACCGATCGACCACTGCACCAGCACCCGGTTGCTTCGGAAACCCCTGTGGAAGCGGCCATTGGCGAGCAGGTGGCGGCGCTGATTCCGGACGGAGCGACGCTGCAGGCTGGCATTGGCAGTATTCCGGATGCAGTGCTGCGAAGACTTCGGCACAAACTGGAACTGGGAGTGCATACCGAGCTGTTTTCGGATGGTGTCGTCGAACTTGCCGCCTCCGGAGCCATCACGAACAACCGAAAACGCATTTTTCCTGGTGTATATGTGACGAGTTTTGTGAGTGGTTCGCAGCGGGTGTTTGACTTTGTGACTGACAATCCGGAGGTGAGCTTTCTGCCGTGCAGCATCACCAACGACACAAATCTGCTCAGAAAGATCGAGCGGCTGGTGGCGGTCAATTCCGCACTCCAGGTGGACCTGACCGGGCAAGTGTGTGCGGATTCGCTCGGTCACCGGATCTATTCAGGAATCGGCGGGCAGATGGATTTTATTCGTGGTGCCGCCATGTCGCCTGGCGGCCTGCCGGTGATTGCTCTGCCATCAACGGCAGCTGCGGGGCGGTATTCACGAATCGCAGGGGAACTGACAGCCGGTGCCGGTGTGGTAACAACTCGGGGCCATGTGCACTGGGTGGTGACAGAATTCGGCGCAGTGAATCTCCACGGTCGTTCATTGCGTGACCGCGGAGACTTGTTGATTGGTATCGCTCATCCGGACTTTCGGGGCGAGTTGCGTCGCCAGCTGCATGGGATCCGACATTACTCGTTCTGAATTTCGGCGGTACTTTCTGAAGGAGCTGACAATTGAGTCTGGACGCACCGAATTTGCTGCGAATGCTGCACTCCACTCGATTTGCGGAAGGACTGCCACATATCGAACTCACCAGCCTTGCCCGAGCGGCTCGGGTGGTCGAGGTGGGTTCGGGAACTGTATTGTTCCGCGAAGGGCAGGTGGAGGATGCTGTCTTTGTGGTGTTTTCCGGCCATGTCCGACTGTCGATGAAGGTCCCGGGCCGCGGCGAAGTTACGCTGCTCACCGCTGGCCCGGGAGATCTCGTGGGCTGGTCCGGGCTGATCAGTGATGGAGTGATGACAGCCACGGCAACCGTGATGGATTCGGCGCGTCTGATAGCGCTTTCCGGGCGCGCCCTGAAGCAGCTCTGCGATTCCGACCCCAAACTCGGCTATGTACTCATGAAACGTATGGCTCAGGTGATCTCAAGAAGACTTTTGTCCACGCGCCTGCAATTACTGGATCTGTTTGCTGATGCGGCCGAACTCGAAGCAAAGGCAAAGCAGGGAGCAGTTCGATGAGGGACGAGCAGACAACTTACTGGCTGCCTCGTGCGGCACTGGACCGACTGATACGGATGCTGGCCCAGGACGGCTATGAAGTTGTCGGTCCCACCATAGATCAGTCGGCGATTGTTTACGGATCAATTGAATCTGCAGCTGATCTTCCCGTGGGCTGGACGGACCGGCAGGCTCCGGGTGAATATCGTCTCGAGGAGCGTGGTGACGATCGCATTTTTGGCTTTGTGGTTGGTCCGCATTCGTGGAAGAAATACCTGTTCCCGGCGGACGAGCTGGTGGCTTCTGCAGGCAGAGCGGGCGATAGTTGGCAGTTCACAACTCCGGACTTCGTTCCCCGGAAGTATGCATTTCTGGGAGTGCGCGCGTGCGAGCTGGCGGCGATTGGAGTGCAGGACCGTGTGTTTCTTGGAGGTCCATACGTGGACCCGCTGTATCGTGCTCGTCGCGATGCTGTGCTGCTGATTGCGGTCAACTGCACTCAGGCTGCCGCAACCTGCTTTTGCACGTCGATGAACACCGGGCCACGTTGTGAGCGAGGCTTTGATCTGGCGCTCACGGAGCTGGACGAGGGCTTCACGGTGGAATGTGGCTCTGATCGAGGCAAGGACATTCTGGGACGGCTGACGGCTGACGGAGTTCCGACAGTGGCGGACATGGATCAGCTGCAGGCCGCCGAGTCTGCTCGTGCCCAGGCTGTCACGCAAATCACTCGCAGGATGGATACAGATGGCCTTCGCGAACTGCTGCTGGGGAATCTGGAAAGTCCTCGCTGGGATTCGATCGCTGAGCGCTGCCTGTCGTGTACGAATTGTACGATGGTGTGCCCGACCTGTTTTTGTTCGACAGTGACGGAAGTTGAAGAGCTGACGCAGGTGGATCGCAGGCGACACTGGGACAGCTGCTTTAACATTGATTTCAGCCGAGTCAACGGAAATCCGTCTCGAAATTCAATTGCCGGTCGCTATCGCCAGTGGCTCACGCACAAACTGGCCACATGGCACGATCAGTTTGGCACTTCCGGCTGCGTCGGCTGCGGTCGCTGCATCACCTGGTGTCCTCCCGGAATTGATCTGACTGAAGAAGTTGCGGAACTGCGGACGATTTCCCGGCTCAGGAACTCTGCCGATCACGTTTCTGAATCCGAGGATTCATTGGGAGGCATCCAATGACAGGCGATGGAGGCGTCTCTTGTACAACTCCTCCTGCGGATCCATGGCGGCAGCACGCAGCGAGGATTCGCCGGGTGATTCAGGAGCTTCCCGGGGTCGCCACGTATGAGCTGGTGCCTGAGAGTGGCGTGGGCAGCAATGCTGGTTCCGGCCTCTGGCCATTTCGTGCTGGCCAGTTCAATATGCTGTATCTGCCTGGAATTGGTGAATCTGCGATCTCGATCAGTGGTAATCCGGATCAGATCGATGTGATTCCGCATACGGTACGTCAGGCTGGGAATGTGACGAACAGTCTTGCAAAGCTGCGTGAAGGGGACGTTCTTGGGCTGCGAGGTCCGTTTGGTTCCAGCTGGCCGACAGAACGCTGCGCGGGCCATGACGTGGTGCTGGTCGCCGGAGGCATAGGTCTTGCACCCCTGCGTCCGGCGATTTATCACTTGCTGGCAAATCGCGTTGGGTATGGTGAACTGACCCTGATTGTGGGATCGCGGGAACCGCGGTTGTTGCTGTACCCCGGTGAATATGACTCATGGCGTGCCGCTGGATTGAATGTCATTACCACGGTTGATCGCGCCGATGACGGATGGAAGGGCAGCGTTGGTGTTGTGACGGCGGTCCTTGATCGACTCTGGATACGCGATCCCGCACGGACGCTGGTGTTTACGTGTGGTCCCGAAGTGATGATGTGGTACGTGATGCGAACGGCAGCATCGCGTGGAGTGCCCGCGGATGCATTGTATCTGTCGCTGGAACGCAATATGAACTGTGCAGTTGCCTTCTGCGGTCACTGCCAGTTCGGTCCCTATTTTTTATGCCGTGAGGGACCAGTGCTGAGCTTTGAAAGGGTGCGGCAACTGCTGCGCGTCGAAAATCTCTAGGGCAGGCGAAAAAAAGGGACGAACGCAGGTGACAAATCATCCAGAGACAGAAACGTCTGCACAGCCGCGGCCACGGCTCGCTGTCTTCAAGTTTGCCTCGTGCGACGGGTGCCAGCTGTCGCTGCTGGACTGTGAAGATCAGTTGCTGCAGGTGGCTGAACTGGTGCAGATTGCCTTGTTTCCGGAGGCTTCAAGTCGCATGGAGCCTGGGCCCTATGACGTGGCTCTGGTGGAAGGTTCCATCACGACAGCCCACGACGCAGCGCGAATTCAGGAAGTCCGGCGGCAGTCGCGAGTTCTGGTGACGATTGGCGCGTGCGCGACCGCTGGAGGCATTCAGTCCCTGCGAAACTGGGCCAGCCATGCCGAATACCTGCAGGCCGTCTACGCTCGTCCGGACTATATCTCCTCACTTGCCACTTCGACGGCAATCGCTGAACACGTCCGAGTCGACTATGAGCTCCGCGGCTGTCCAATTGACCGCGGTCAGCTTCTGGAACTGCTCCTGGCACTGGCAGCCGGACGCCGACCGCGAATCCCGATGCACAGCGTCTGTCTGGAATGCAAGCGAAAAGGAAATGTCTGCATTGAAGTGGCGCAGGGAGTGCCGTGCCTTGGACCGATCACTCAGACCGGTTGTGGCGCGATTTGCCCGTCGTTTGACCGGGGCTGCTACGGCTGCTTCGGACCAGCCAGCCAGGCCAATTTCGCCAGCCTGACCAACAGCCTTCTGGCTGCTGGCCACACATCCGGGACTCTGCTGCCACTGCTTCGCGGCATCAACGCGGCCGCGGATGGATTCCGGGAACAGGGCGACAGGCTGGCCTGAGCCATCAGCAGGGAAACCGGCGACCAATTTTTGGCAACAAAATCCCACAAAGGTGCCATGCACCTTGACATGAGTTACTGGGGTTTTTACAATGTCGGGAGTACTTTTGAAAGGGTTGGTATGCCGCGGGTCAGTCGTCGTGAAATCTTTTCGGAAACGGACGTTCAGGTATTCCACCTGATCAGTCGTTGTGTTCGTCGGGATCATCTGTGTGGGCGTAATCGTCGATCTGGTCGTGACTATTCGCATCGTCGCGAATGGATCCGCAGTCGTCTTGAAGAGCTGGCTGGCATTTTCGCCATAGAAACGCTTGGATATGCATTGATGGGCAATCACATGCACCTTGTCGTTCGGACTCGCCCGGATGTGGTGGCAACGTGGTCTGACGACGAGGTTGCTCTTCGCTGGTGGGCGTTGTTTCCTCAGCGTCGCACGTCTGCCGGCCATCCTGCAGAGCCAACCTCTGAAGAGCTCAATCACATCAAAAACAGCTCAGTCGGGCTTGCCGATAAGCGTCGTCGGCTGTCCAGTGTCTCGTGGTTCATGAAGTGTGTTTCTGAGCCCATAGCCAAGCGTGCCAACCGCGAGGACGAGGTGACTGGTCATTTCTGGGAAGCCCGATTCAAGGCTCAGCCGCTGCTCGACGAGTCTGCAATTGCAGCCTGCATGGCATACGTCGATCTCAATCCCATCCGCGCCGGGGTTGCTCAGACGCCCGAAACCAGCGAATTCACAAGTCTGCACGACCGCATCTGTGACCGCCAGTCTGGTACCGCTGCCACATCCAGTGTTGCGGAGGACGTGCAGGTTGAGCATGGTTCCAAAGCTGGCTGGCTGGCTCCGCTTGCGCTCGAGTCTGCCAGCAGGCAGGCCCGCGATCACAGGACGACGCGTCGGCTTACCAATCGCGGCTGCCTGCTGATGTCGCTCGACCAGTATCTGCAGCTGGTAGACTGGACTGGCCGACAGTTGCGTCTGGACAAACCAGGCCTGATCCCCGCACACCTTGACGCCATACTGACTCGGCTTGACTGCAGCACCGACACGTGGCTGGACCTCATCAGGAACTTTCGCAGGCGATTCCTGACAGAGGCTGGGCGTCCCGAAACCCTGCAATCGGTCGCTCAGCTGCGGCGACACTGCCGGGGCACGCATCACCGTCCGTAATTGCCTTTCGTTGCGGCACTGCTTTGTTCGTAACGAGTGAGGGTTTGAATTCGGGGGGGCGCTGGTTTCCGAATGCTGCTGCGGATATCGCCCCCAAAGACATTCGAAAAACCTGCATTTTCCTGCTAACATTCTCGGGACAGCAACGGCATATCCGGATGGATGGTATCAGTCGTCAGCGGTAGCTTTGCCGAGGGTATTGGCGCAGAAAGACCCAGCAGGGAAGCGTTCACTGCGACGATTTTGGAATTCACTGAGACACGATCAGCAAAACGTTCAGGGAAACCATGAACAATAGAAGTTCGTCAAAATCGGGTGCAAGGCATGCGCTGCCGCGATGGCTTACGGCCACCCTGCTGCTCGTGCTGGTACTCACGCTCCCGGCGGACGAACAGCCGCAGGTCGGCAGACCCGGTCCGGGGACACATACTCGCAGTCTTCGCGTGGGGGACCGCGAGAGGAAATACCGGGTTTATATCCCGAAGTCTTATGACGGTCGCAAAGCCACGCCGGTGGTGCTGGTGTTTCACGGCGGAGGTGGCGACCCGGATGGCATGATGAAGCTCTGTGGCATGAATTTAAAAGCGGAGCAGGCGGGCTTTATGGCCGTGTATCCGTTCGGCACCGGGAGATTTGGTGACAGGCTGCTGAGTTTCAACGGTGGCGAGTGCTGCGGCTATGCTTTGGAAAACAACGTCGATGATGTGGGCTTCGTGCGAGCTCTGCTGGATGATCTTGCGACGGTGGCCAGTGTGGACGCCGATCGCGTTTTCGCCACTGGGCTTTCGAACGGCGGGATCATGTCGCATTATCTGGCATCCGAACTTTCAGATCGAATTGCGTCCATCGCATCCGTGGGCGGGCCGCTGATGCTGGAACAGCCCCGCAACAGCCGGGCTGTGCCGGTGATGCAATTTCACGGAACAAAAGATGAGTTTGCTCCCTTTGAGGGAGGTTTCGGCAAAGGATTTCTGGGACGGAACGGGATTACAAAGTTTCGTTCGGTCGAGCACACCATGCAGAGCTGGGCGAGGGCGAATGGTTGCGACACCGAGTCCGAGGCGGTGACGCTTCCTGACAGGGCAGCCGACGGGATGCTGGTGAGCAGGAAGACATGGACCGGGGGGCGTGCGGGCAGTGAGGTGGTACTGATTGAGATTCAAGGTGGTGGGCACACGTGGCCTGGTCAGCGACCTGTGATTGAGAGACTGGGCGAATCCACCATGGACATTTCGGCAAATGATCTGATGTGGGAGTTTTTTCAGCGACATCCCCGCACCCGGAGGGCTGACAGCAAACAGAAAGAGAATCGATGACTTCCCTGCTCAGACTTGCGTTTGTTGCTTTTGCTATTTTCAGAGTCTGCAGTCCGGCGGCTGCGCAGACTGAGACGAAACCAGCGCCGCTGGCGTTGAAGAGTTCGTGGGTTACGCCTGAGATTACAGCACCGCGGGTGTCGTTTCACACGTTCGAGAGTGCTGCGGCGAAGTCAGCAGTGAGTTATCACCTGTACACACCGGCCGCATACGACCGTGAGTCTGAACGGCATTTTCCGGTAGTTTACTGGCTGCACGGTTCGGGCGGAGGGCTGGCCGGAATTCCTCAGGTTGCACGGCAGTTCGATGCAGCTATCGAGGCTCAGAAGGTCCCTCCCTGTCTGATTGTCTTTGTGAATGGACTGGTCGAAGGCATGTATGTCGACTGGAAGGACGGTTCAGCACCGGTGGAAACGGTCATTGTGCAGGAGTTGTTGCCGCACATTGACAAAACGTACCGAACGTTGGTGAAGCGTGAAGGTCGGGTACTGGATGGCTACAGCATGGGTGGCTATGGTGCTGCGCGACTGGGGTTTAAGTACCCAGAGCTGTTTCGCGGGGTTTCGATCATGGGTGGCGGACCGCTGCAGGCGGAGCTGATTCAGGCTCCGCGGGCTGGGCGGCAGCGAGCGGCTGAGGTGTTGCAGCAGGTTTATGGAGGGGATCAGGAGTACTTTCGGAGTGTCAGTCCGCGGCGGATAGCTGAGCAGAATTTGGCGACAATCAGCAGGGACTCCGTGATTCGGCAAGTGTGCGGCGATCAGGATGAGACATTTGCGGTGAACACGGAGTTTCATGAGTACCTGCAGAGGCTGGGGATTCCGCACACGTGGACGGTGCTGGAAGGTGTGGATCACAACCCGATGGCTACAATCGCAAAGCTTGGCGACGGAAACTGGAGCTTCTATCGTCAGGTATTTGAGGGCGGAGCGAGCGCGGGAGTGTCGTCAAAGAAAGCAGACTTTGAACTGTCATTTGTTGTAGGCGGGAAGCAGCGTCGCGCCCTCGTTGTGAATGCCGCAACGGACGGTGCAAAGCAACCTGTGGTGCTCGTGCTCCACGGCGGCATGGGGAGTGCGAAGGTCATGCAGGCAAACTCTGGTTTCGACCGTGTGGCGAGGGCAGAGGGGTTTATGGCGGTTTATGCAGAAGGAACATCCTTCGCAGGTGACGCGCGACACGCATGGAACACTGGTTATCTGCTGCGGCGACAGGTTCAGGACGCCGATGACATTGGGTACTTTGATGCGCTGATTGAGCGATTGACTGGCGAGCACGGCGCGGACCCGGAGCGAATTTTCATGACGGGCGGATCGAACGGGGGAATGATGACATTCGTATATGCTGTGACCCGGCCGGAGCGGCTTGCGGCGATTGCGCCGGTGGTAGCGTCGATGTTCACCTTTGACCAGCGTCCGGCCGTGCCCCTGCCGGTACTCCTGATCAATGGAGCGAAGGACGAGGAGGTACCAGTGGAGGGAGGAATGAGCCGCAATCCTCTGGTCCGTCGAGCCCAGGAAGCACCTTACAAGCCACTCTCGGAGATTGTGCAGTTCTGGGTCGAAGCAAATGGTTCGGTGGCGGAAGCGAAGGTTGAGCGGATGGGGACTTTGACAACAACAATTCATGAAGCTGGCCGGAATGGAGCCACCACAGTTTCGATTGTTGACTCTGCCGGCGGTCATGGCTGGCCGGGATCACGGGTACGTCGGCAGGCGAATCAGCCGATCATGTCATTCTCAGGAGCGGAGCGAATCTGGGAATTCTTCCGGGACAAGCGCAGGGAAAAGCGGGAATGATGAGTGCTGGATGATTGGGACTGGGAAAGCGATTCGGGCTTGCTGACACGCGCCTGTCGACTGGACTGGGGGAGTGTGGATTATTTGTCCCGCAGTCGCGTATCGTTGTCAACAGGTGAAGCTTTCAAGCTATCCGGGCACGGGCTCGACGGAATGTCTCCTGCAGCCGGACTGGCAATCGCGTGTCCACAATCGGCCGGGCCGGTTGCAGCATGGCTGACGCTCACCGGTCAGCTTTGTGATTCGCTGATTTCGGGCTGGACAGAGCGTCAGGCTGCCGTTGTCGCAGTCAGTCTGCATCCTCGAGACTCGCGGCAGGACGAGATTGCTGAAGCCGCCAGTGAGCCGTATCGAAGACAGTCAAGAAAGCCCCTACTGGACTTGCCGATTTTCGGTTCACTGAATACAACCAGGAAGCGTGGTACATGACTCATACTTGTGGTTCCTGACTCCGTGGCAGCTCTGCATTGCTCGGCTGCCGGATGTGGATTTCGACACATGGCCGAAACACGGCTCGCACTCATCACAGCCCATCTTCTCGGCGACTTCGTGTTTCAATCTCGTTATATGGAGTCGAAAGACAGGAAGCTGGCGGAATACATTATCATCGGGACGTTTCTGAGCTTTGGATGGGCACTGGCATGGTCGGTGCCTGCTCAGAACGCCATCGAATACTGGAGGCCCCGGCAGCCTGCTGCTTATGTGCCTCTCCGAGTTTTGCTGGAGCAATCAGCACCGGCACAGCGATAAGCTTCTGAGAGTGGCCTCAAGCCACCACCAATCGAGCACGCGGTCTTTTACCGGTTGAATGTCAGACTCCCTTATATTTTTTTATCAGCATCTTTGCCTCATCGAGCAGTTTCTTTTGCAGTGTCGAGTTGACCGGTTCGACACGACTGAATTCAAGCATTCGATTCAGAGCTCCGAGACAGTTTTTTGCAGCTTCGCGAGTTGAGCCAGCTTCGGTCATCAGGGCGACGTAGGCCCCGAATTCTCGTTTCATCGCCTCCTGCTGCCCCTTGAACTTCGCCTCTTCGTTGAGTGGATTGAGCTTTTCGCAGGTGTCGATGGCCAGTTCCATCCGGCTGATGTAGCGGGCTTCGTCGGTCTTGAAGTATCGCATGAGTGGTGTGTAGCCAAACCAGAGGGCAGCGATCAGGCCCAGCCCAAGCAGGGCCTTCACGGGGCCGTTGAATTCCATCTGGATGTCTGGCAGCCACGGACCGCTGCGAGATGATTTGGATTTTGGAGTCGCTCTCAGGACTGGCTTTGCGGCGGCCGCAGCCGCAGCAGTGGTGGAGATCTGTGGCGACGAGCCCACCGATCCCCAGTTTCGAGGTCCGGCGACAGCGGGAGTTGCAGCGGGTGCAGGCGCAGCGACGGGGGCCGCAACGGATGAGGGTGAAGGCTGTTCGGCAGCGGCCGGTCGTGAAGGTGCAGAGGTTTCGGGACCTGTCTCTGCGTCCTTTTCGTCTTCATCATCGGAGAAGACTTCGCTGAGTATGTTATCGACGAGTTTTTCTTCGGCTTTACGACCTTTCTTCCTGCCGCGGCCACGGCTACTGACAGGTTTCGTGGAAGGCCCTGAGGGTGTTTTCCTTCCAGTTTCTGACACCGCCGCCGAGGGTTGCTCTGCAGGAGCATTCGCTGGGGGGGCTGAGGTGGCCGCTGTGGACTCGCGTGGTGTGGCGGGCGGAGCATTGACAGCAGCAGTACCAGCAGCGGTGCCCGGCACGGGGGCAAGGGGTGTTGCTGGAGTCGCGGCGCCGGAGGCTTCAGCCTGGGGCTTTGCCGGTGTGTCTGGCATCCGCAGCAGAAATGCCGCCGACAACTCAGAAAACTCACAAGCTGCCTGCCACAGAAAATCCTCTTCCGCGCGCACCAGATCGGATTCCGCCAGTCGGCCCGCCTCTGCCATGCGAATGAGCGTATCAAGCGGGATTGGGCCGAGTGTTTGTCCGAAAAACTGATAGTAGTACTGGGACGGACCCTGGGGGCGATCAGCGATGGCGGAACCAGCTCTGTTTTTCGCCGGCGCCGGATTTGCCGTAGCCGAAGACTCCTCAAACTCAAAATTCAGCTCTGACATATCCGTCACTCTGTCAGTCGCCGTGTCAATGCTGGCGTCAGAAAGCGGGATCCATTCCGCCGACGTCTCGGCGCGGACCAGATCTGAGTTGCTGAGGGTGCCGTCAATCAGCAGTTGACGGAGGCTGGTTTCGGATACAGGCCCAAACTCTTCACCCAGCAACTGGTAGTACCACTGCGCCATACCTGCCTCGCATCCAACTCGGATCAAATGACGGTCATCCATCATGCTGGGGGCTCGACTCTTCGGGGCCAGCATCAGAGGTAGTCTACCGGGCAGAGCCGTTTCTGCGGCCGCAGGGAGGACTTGTGTTCACAGGAAATTCACACAATGGTGTGTCGATGGAAGCGGGATCCCCATTTTGCAGGAATTCGCAGCAATGCTCACGTGGACCGGCGTTCATGAGCCTGAGGTAAAAGAGGACGCCCAGCACTGCAGAGTCATGCTGCTGCGGTGCTGGGCGACAAAGAATTGGTCGGGAGGTTAGCCGCGCCGAGGGAATCAATCGGCCACGATCAACTGAGCTGGCGCGAGGTTGTTGCTGTTATCCGGGGACCGAAGGTTGCCGGCGAGTCGATCGAGGACGAAGACGAGCAGATCGAGGGATTGTTGGGAGGAGAGCGTTCGAGTGGAGCGTCGGACCGTGATTTTGGGTTGTGGTTTGGCGGTGTAGATGCCATTGTTGCCTGGGCCGCCGTTGATTGAGCTGGCGACTTTGACGGTCACTGTTTCGCCGATGGTTAGTTCATCATTTCCGAGACCGAGTGCGACGTCGAGTCGATTGACACTCACGCGGTCAAGGCTGATTTTGGCGGCAATATTGCTGCCGCGAATATTGAGATTTCCCACGGCAGTGAAGTTCTGGAGTGCGAGTGATTCAGCGTCGGTGAAGCCGGTGTTGCGGGCAGACCGCAGATTGCTGGCGACGATGGTGTCAATCCCGGCCGCGGCAGCAACACTGAGATTACGACCGGATTCAAGATTGAGCAGTGTCAGGCGGTCGTTGCCTGCTCCGAGGTCGATGGACGCGTCGCGATTCGCGCGAATTCGCTGTGCCAGAGGTATCTCTGAGTTGTCCTCGAGGGCGTTAAAGTTCTGCTGGCTGTAGAGGTTATCAAGATCAACGTAGTCATCATCACCAGTGACAATATAGTCGTCACCGGCACCGCCGCGGATGGAAATGTCGCGTCCGGCAACGATACTGGCGGCATCGGCAACGAAGACATCGGCAAAGTCATCGCCAGCGGCGAGGTCCAGTGTGATGCTTTGGTTGACTTTGAGATCCGCATTGACGACTTTCATGACGAGTGAATCGTTACCAGCTCCGAGATTGACAACGATGTCACGAGTCACGGTGGTGTCCGAGGCCACAGTGACGTTGAGTGTGTCAGCGCCACCGGCAAGATTAATTGTGATACTGCGAACGGTGGTGGGGCGGGGCACTTCGAGCAAGGGCTGGGCCGCGGCTCCGGGAACCCGGAAAGAAGTAACTCCTGCTCCCTCGACAAGCACCGTACTTCCCTGAATCTGGATATTGACGGTATTTGGTTTGGCGTCGCCAGTGAGCGTGATATCGCCGAATCGCGAGACAGAAACGGCTACGGTGCCACCGTCGATGGGGGCCGCATCGGCCACGATTTCAGGATCAAATTCGCTTATGGGCTGGATGTTGATGAGATCGGCAGCCAGCAGTTGGCGAGTTTCCAGAGACTGGATTTCCAGTGGACAGGGATTGGCGAGTCGGCGGTTGCGGTTGCGTTTGTTGAAAAGCATGGGTGGCTGCCTCGTGATTAGTTGATGCGGGATCGAGAAGAAAGAATACGGCTCTGGCAAACTGGGGAATTTACCGCGAATTTGGCTGACAGGTGAAATTTGAAGGCGAAATCAATCTGGTTTTTCAAAAGTTTTGGCGGGCGGTGTCGGGAAACGAGGAAGATTTCGAAGTAGATGGACGGATTTTTTTGGTTTTTGGAGTGGGGTTACCGCTTTGCGATTGAACCGCTGCATTTACTGTTCGCTGATTGATTTATTCGCCAAAGGTGACAGTCTGAGGATATTCCGAGTACACTCTGCAACAGGACCTTACCCTGACGTTTCACGCGGCTCGGCCACTGCCAATCAAGGAACCCACGTCATGCGCGCGATTGCTGTCACTTTGCTGTGTCTCCTTACAAACTGCGTGCCTGCCCTGGCGCAGCAGAAAATCGAAAACATCCCCTATCGCGAAAACGGCCACCCTCGTCATGTACTGGACGTGTATCGCCCGGACGAGGCGGCCGGACAAAAGCGTCCAGTGCTGTTCTGGATTCACGGCGGAGGCTGGCAGGCAGGCGACAAGAGCGACGTTGATCTCAAGCCCAAAGTGGCTCACGAGCGTGGAATGATCTTCGTTGCTGCCAACTATCGGCTGCTTCCAACTGTGACCATGGAAGAATTAACGGACGACGTCGCGGCAGCTCTTGGCTGGGTCCGCAGGCATATCGCCGACCATGGCGGTGACCCGGATCGAATCCTTGTTGGTGGCCACTCCGCGGGTGCTCAACTGGCTGCACTGCTGTGCATCGACGGTCGCTGGATCGAGCGACATGGTGTGCCGATGACCGCTTTGAAAGGGTGCATACCAGTGGACGGCGACACGTACGACATTCCAAAGATTATCGCCACAGCAGAACACCGTCAGATGCTCTACGGCGGAAAAATGTTCACTTACGGGCATCGTCAGAAGTTTGGTAATGACCCGGAAAAGCACGTGAACTTCTCCGCTGTAACTCACGTAGCTCCGGATCGAGGCATTCCACCTTTTCTGATTCTCTTCTTCACCGGCAATCCGGACACCACGGTCCAGGCCAGACGTTTGGCAGATGTTCTCCAGCAGTCCGGCATTTCAGTAAAGGCATTTGGCAAGGGTGACAGCAATCACAGTCAGCTGAACAACGATCTTGGCAAGCCGGAGGACCCGGCGACGCTGGAATTTCTGGGATTTCTGGATCGTGTGACTGCGGGGAGCTCTCGATGAAGGACTTTCGCAGTGACACGGTGACGCGGCCCACTCGACTCATGCGGCAGGCGATGGCTGACGCGGAGGTTGGCGACGATGTTTGGGGCGAGGATCCGACGGTGATTCGTCTGGAGCAGCGTGTGGCGGCATTGTTTGGTCACGAAGCTGCGGTGCTGGCCTGCTCGGGGACTCAAAGCAACCAGATGGGGCTGCGAGTGCACTGCATTCCGGGTGACGAACTCCTGATACATGAATCGGGACACATCTGCAATTTTGAAGGCGGTGCACCAGCGGCGCTCAGCGGCATCAGCATTCGCACGGTGAATGGAATTGGTGGAATGCCGGACGTTTCGGATTTTGAATCCCGTGTGCGTCCCGACGACCAGCACTTTCCCCGGACTCGACTGGTATGCCTTGAAAACACGACCAATCTCGGTGGCGGTCGAGTGTTTTCACTGGAGCAGCTTCAGCGAGTTTCCGGCTGGTGTCTGGAGCGGGGTCTGAAGCGGCATCTGGATGGTGCGAGACTCTTCAATGCGATTGTTGCCGGTGGCTATTCGCCGCAGCAGCTTGGGGAATGTTTCGACACGATCTCCATTTGTTTTTCCAAGGGCCTTGGCTGTCCGTTTGGTTCAATTCTGACGGGTACCCGGGCTGACATGCAGAAGGCCCGGCGAATCCGCAAGATGTTCGGCGGTGGTCTGCGACAGTCCGGGATCATCGCCGCCGCCGCCCTGTATGCTCTGGACCATCATGTAGAGCGTCTGCGGGACGACCACGTGAATGCCCGGCGACTTGCCGAGGGATTGTCCTGTCTGGACGGTCTGCACATCGACCCGCAGACGGTGGAAACGAATCTGGTATTCTTTGAGCTGGCTGCGGAGATTGGCACAGCAGTGCAGCTGGCGTCAGCTTTGCGTGAAGAAGGCATTCTGGCAGGTCCGATGGGCGGTCAGCGAATGCGGATGGTCACGCACCTCGATGTGACACTCGACGATGTGGAGCTTGCAATTGAAGCGGTTAAACGCTGCCTGTCGCGCGGAATACAAAGCCGATCTGTGGTGGGCAGCGGTCCTTTTGCGAGGTAGAGGCTGGAATGCTTGAAGCCGGACTGAACCTTGATTTTCTGGTACTCGCGGTACTGTTGATCGGATCGGTTGTCGTGGGACTGCGTGCCGGTCGGGGTATGAGCAGTGCGGATGCGTATCTGCTGGGTGATCGGTCGCTTCCGTGGTGGGCCATTCTGGGTTCCATCGTGGCCACCGAGACGAGTACAGCGACGGTTCTCAGTGTTCCGGGAGAGTCGGCTTCTGGTGTGGGTTTTCGCTGGCTGCAGTTGCCGCTCGGCTATTTGCTGGGACGTCTGATCGTGGCCCGTCTGCTGTTGCCTCGCTACTTTGATGGCCAGCTGATGACGGCATACGAACTGCTCGAAAAACGGTTTGGCGTTTTTACTCGCCGCGTCTGTTCGCTGGTGTTTCTGGCTGCTCGCAATCTGGGTGATGGGTTGCGACTGTTTCTCGCGGGCATAGTGCTTCAGACCATGCTCGACTGGCCCTTTGAAGTGGGCGTTGCAGTGATGGGCGTGGTGACGGTGATCTACACCGTGCTGGGGGGACTGAAGTCGGTTGTCTGGAACGACTGCATTCAGTTTGTGATCTACATGGTCGGCGGAGTTGCGGCTGTATTTGTGCTGTTGGGTCGCATCCCCGGCGGCTGGGACGGATTCACAGCGTTTGCCGCGAAATCCGGTCAGCTGCAAATACTGGATCTGACGTGGTCGCTGGAGCAGCCGTTTAATATCTGGGCGGGTCTGATCGGGGGTGCGGTGCTGACGATTGGAACCCATGGCACGGATCACATGATGGTGCAGCGTTACCTGAGTGCTCGCAGTCTGCACGATGCGCGGAAGGCGGTGATCTGGAGTGGTGTGGTGGTGCTGCTGCAGTTTGCCCTGTTTCTGCTGATTGGGGTGCTGCTGGCCTGTTTTCTGGATGCAAGCTCGCGACCGCAGCCCAAATCCAGTGATCAGATTTTTGTGCAGTTCATTGTCGGTGATTTTCCACGAGGATTTGGTTTGATCGGGCTGATGCTTGCGGCCGTACTTTCGGCGGCGATGTCGACCCTTTCCAGTTCACTGAATGCATCCGCGTCGGCTGTTCTCAATGACTTCTGGCTGCCGCTGCGGCAGAAAACCCCTCCGGACGCCAGCACACAGCTCCGCTGGTCCCGCTGGCTGACCGTAATGTTTGGCGTTGTGCAGATGGGCACGGCACTCTGGGCACAGACTCTGGAAGAGTCCGTCGTACAAAATGCTCTGACGATCGCAGGCTTCTCCGCTGGTTTACTGCTGGGAATCTTTCTGCTGGGCGTCTTCGCGCGGCGTGCCGGGCAGACGGCTGCGATGGTCGGTGCGGCGTGTGGACTGAGTCTTCTGCTGGCCGTGAAGTTTGTGCTGCCCGCTGGAATTCAGGCCGGCGGCTTTTCATTGCAGCTCAAGCTTGCCTGGCCCTGGCTGGCCCTTACCGGAGCACTCACCACCTGCGTTTGCGGCAGTCTTGCGGCTTTGATCTGGCCGGGCACGATTAAGTCATGAGCACTCTTCGCATTGGTCTCGAGGTGTTCGCGGAAAGCCAGCGAGACAGACTTTCGAATACGCGACTGGGGCTGCTGATGAATCAGGCCTCAGTTGATCATCGCTGTCGCAGTGCCTGTGAAGTGCTGGCCGAGGCGTTTCCTCGGCAGCTAAAACTGCTCTTCTCTCCACAGCATGGATTCTGGAGTGAGCAGCAGGCGAATATGATCGAATCAGCAGACACTCGTTATGGCAAGCTGGATCTGCCCGTGTGCAGTCTGTATTCATCGACTCGCCGGCCATCTCCGCAGCATCTGCGAGATATCGATGTTCTGCTGATTGATCTGCAGGACACGGGAACTCGCGTGTACACCTTCATCTGGACAATGCTGGAGTGTCTGCGAGCAGCGGCGGAAACAGGCACGGAGGTTATTGTGCTGGATCGACCCAATCCTCTGGGTGGCCGGATCGTGGAAGGTCCACTAATTGAACCGGGGTTTGAAAGTTTTGTCGGTGGCGCGGCGATTCCGATGCGACACGGGCTGACCATGGGAGAACTCGCACGACTGCTGAATGCCGAGCTTGCGCTGGGAGTTCGGCTTGGAGTAGTTTCCACTGAGAATTCCGAGGCCAGCGAGCTTTGGCCCGCCACAAAGCGGCTCTGGGTCCCACCGTCACCCAATATGCCTCGCTGGGAAACAGCAGTCGTTTACCCTGGGCAAGTGCTGCTGGAGGGCACAAATCTGTCTGAGGGACGTGGCACCACGCGCCCTTTCGAATGCTGTGGCGCACCATGGATTGACCCGTATAAGCTGATCGAGGCCCTCGGGCCGGAGGCATTTCCCGGTCTGATTCTGCAACCGATCCGCTTCCGACCGACATTCGACAAGTGGTGCGGCGAAATTTGTGGCGGTGTCGCACTGCATATCACCGATGCGGCGGCAGTCCGGTCGTTCCCATTCACGGTGCAGCTGCTGCTGACTGTGCGGCAACTGTATCCTCGAGAGTTCCGATTGCTGGATCCGCCGTATGAATATGAAACAATCAGACGCCCGATCGACATTCTCTACGGATCTTCGCGACTGCGTGAGGCATTGTGTGAGGAACCCGTGACCGAGCCCTGTCTGTTGGCACACCAGTTGTGCGGCCTCGACCGCGGGGCGTGGTGGGCTCGAACAGCACGATGCCTGTGAATGGAATCAGAGCATCAGCGAGTTCGCGATCGCGAGTCGAGTCTATGGAATCGCGACAGACAGGACACGACCATCGACTAACCTTGCTCGGGTGATCTGACCAACTGTTGCCAGACGCAGCACGGCAAGCCCCCAAACTTCGTTTTCGGCCGCTGTGGCGGATGTCAGAGTTGCGGCAACGGCTCCATCGTCAAGCAACAGTTCTGCTCCTGCAGCGGAAATGGCAACAGTCGCAGGATCCACAACGCTGTCGCCAGTTTCTGATGCGCTGAAGGACAGTCTTACAAGCCGCAACGCACGGTTGATGTGTCCGAGGGCGTCGATTCTGGCAATCGGTTCCTGACCCAGGTAGCAGCCTTTGTTATAGCTGATTGCCTGAGCATTTCGGTCGGCCTCCGGAGCCAGATGGTCGATCGAAAGGTCGGTCCCGATGATCGGGTATCTTTCTGTGATTCGGTACTGCTGAAGGTTGATGTCGCTGATCACTTTCGGCTGCAGATCCGAGGATTGCCGCAGGTGAGCAATGGTGGCTGCAGTTCCACAGTACAAAACAAGAAGTTGACCTGACCATGACACGCACAGCCCGGTAACAGCCACATTTGGATCCGTAACCGGACTGCAGTTTCCAGCCATGACTACAGGCAAACCCGGCAGCGAAGACAGTCCGGAGGCATGTACTGCAAACGAGTCGCAGTGATCAGGAAGGATGAGTTTGACATCTTCCGAGATAATGTAGCGATCGAGGTGCTTATGCAGACGCTGAGGATCGTCTGACAGCAGCCAGATCTGCAGCTGGTCTTCAAGCATCAGCACGTAGCCATGTGCGACAATCCTCGCTCGGGCATCGGTAAAGAATGCTTCGGCAGCACGGCCCACTGACAGTCCGCGAATGTCGGCCGTACAGAAATTGTGCAGAAATCGCACACGATCCCGGCCCGTTACCAAAATCGCCTGGAGTTGATTTGACATCAGTAAAGGCTTGTTTTTTCTTCAGCTGGAATTCGGGGGCAGTCTGTCCGAGCCACCGCAAACGCGGATCAGCTGTCGGTGATCAGGATCACAGCGAGCGGGATCGTAGCATTTGGCGACTGGATACCAAACTGCACTTTCTGGCAGCTGCGTGCAAATTTGTGGTCTTGATGTCGCGTTGTTCCGAGGACGCCAATTGCCACTTTTGCGGTCGCTGCCACTGGGCCGATTGTCATCGGCCCCACGTCCTTGTCAAATCAGGCCGTCAGTGCAAGTCGGGACTGGTAAATCCGGGCACAGTCATGGCAAATCTGGCTCCATCAATCGCAAAACGCTGCATCAGCAGTTCGCTGCCAATGCTGTTTTCGGCCTCGCCCGCTGTGGATGGCCTATGTAATTCCCACTGTCGGAGCAACTCGTCTCGTTTCTGATGCAACACCCAACGGCCAGCAGAACCGCTGACAGGAATGGTAGTATTCCAATAAAATTCAGCAGATTGCTCCGAAACTCTGATCTGTGCCTCAGCCCAGTCTTTTCAAGTCTTCGGGTGATGCTTTTATAGAATGGCGTTACCTTTCTCCCAGAGTGTGACCGCACTTGCGGTGTGAGACCAGTGAAAACTGGTCGTGTGGGAGAGTGGCCTTCATGCGATGCTACGTGGGTGTAACAAACCGTATGACGCAAGGCATGGAAGTCGGTGGTGAGCATGACGACGGGCAATGAATTGAGCAAGTCAGATGTGTTTGTGAAATTGGCTGTGATGCTCTCTCCCCTGATTGAGGAAACCGTTCGGCAGGGTATGGTGATCAAAGAGCTTGAACGTGGACCGTTCGGGGGTTTGCTTTCTGCCGGCAGACAGGTAATCGACCAGTTCCTCGTTGCTCAAATCGAACCTCGACACCACTCCCCCAAAGCGGGGACACTGTCCGACGGGCCTTGCAAACTCTGCGGCGGTGTACTCTGGAGCGCCTCAGGAGTGCCATTTCCTGCCTGCTTACCTTGACGATTTTGGAGCGCAGAAATCGGACTCTGCAGACGACACCCAAAGCACGAAGCTGCCCGCTTCCTCCGCTACAAATACTGAAACCGCTTCAACCGTCAAAATCGAACCTCAACGCCAATCCCCCAAAGCGGGGACACTCCCCGAATGGCCTTGCAACCTCTGTGGCGGTGTGCTCTGAAGCGACTCGGGAGTGCCTTTTCCTGCCTGCTTAACTTGCCGATTTTGGAGTGCAGAGATCGGACTCTGCAGCAGACAGCCACATCACGAACCTGGCCGCTTCAACCGCTACAAACAGTGGCACCGCTTCAACCATCAAAATCGAACCTCGACGCCAATCCCCCGCCGCGGGGACACTCCCCGAATGGCCATGCAACCTACGTGGCGGTGTGCTCTGGAGCGACTCGGGAGTGCCTTTTTCTGCCCGCTTAACTTGCCGATTTTGGAATGCAGAGATCGGACTCTGCAGCAGACAGCCACAGCACGAACCTGGCCGCTTCAACCGCTACAAACAGTGGCACCGCTTCAACCGTCAAAACCGAACCTCGACCCAAATCCCTCGCAGCGGGGACACTCCCCGAATGGCCATGCAACCTACGTGGCGGTGTGCTCTGGAGCGACTCAGGATTGCCATTTCCTGCTTGCTCAACTTGCCGAATTTGGAATGCAGAGATCGGACTCTGCAGCATGAATCTTTGGTTGCACACCTTGCAGCACTGACATGAGGACACAAGTTTGCATC
>JBJTOP010000129.1:0-4623 GCA_046074645.1 Planctomycetaceae bacterium
TTTTCCAGCATTTCCTGGCGGCCGCTGGAGTTGGGGGAGGCGTCGCCTTTTTCGAGCATCCAGGTTTCGAGTTCGGCGAAGGAGGCGGTTCCGGATTCGATGCGTTTGCCGATGCCGGTGTCGTAGCTGCTGTAGCGATTACGAACGAACTCATCCAGTACACCATCGGCTCTGATGGCAGCAGCGATCTGCAGTCCACGAGCGAAGGCATCCATACCACCGATATGGGCATGGAACAGATCGATGGGGTCGATGCTTTCCCGTCGCACTTTGGCATCGAAGTTGGTGCCGCCGGGCTGTAGTCCGCCCTGTTTCATGATGACGAGCATGATCTGGGTTGTGAGGTAGATATCTGTCGGGAACTGATCGGTGTCCCAACCGAGCAGGAGGTCACCGGTATTGGCATCGATGCTTCCGAGGACACCCTGGATGGATGCGTATTCCAGTTCGTGCATCATGGTGTGTCCGGCGAGTGTGGCATGGTTGGTTTCGATGTTCAGTTTCACGACGTCCATGAGGCCATACTGTCGGATGAAGTTGAGGCAGGCGGCCGCATCAAAGTCGTACTGGTGTTTGGTGGGTTCTTTGGGTTTGGGTTCGAACAGGAACTGTCCTTTGAAGCCGATGGATTTGGCATGTTCGTGAGCGAGGTGCATGAAGCGGGCGAGGTGATCAAGTTCTCGTTTCATGTTGGTGTTCCACGGGCACATATAGCCTTCGCGGCCACCCCAGAAGACATAGTTGTCACCGCCGAGTTCGTGAGTGACTTCGATGGCTTTTTTGACCTGCGCGGCAGCGAAGGCGAACACCTCTGCGTTGGGGCTGGTGGCAGCTCCGTGCATGAAGCGGGGGTTTGAAAACAGGTTGGCAGTACCCCAGAGGAGGCGAATTCCGGTTGCCTGCTGAGCTTCCTTGAGGCGGCGGACGATGACATCAAGGTTCGCGTTGCTTTCGCGAAGTGAGCTGCCTTCCGGGGCGACGTCCCGATCGTGGAAGCAGTAATAAGGAACGCCCAGTTTGGTCATGAATTCAAAGGCCACATCAACGCGGCGAAGGGCATTATCGACGGAGTTTGTGCCATCATCCCAGGGGCGTTTGAGGGTGGGGGCACCGAAGGGGTCAGTGCCATCCCCGCGGAAGGTGTGCCAGTAGCAAACGGCGAAACGCAGCCAGTCTTTCATGGTGCGACCTTCGACGACCGCGGATGCGTCGTAGTGCCTGAAAGCCAGAGGGTTGCGGGACTGAGGACCTTCGTAGCGAATGGTGTCCACTTCCGGGAAAAATGCGGCCATGGGTGGGGACTTTCTAAGCAAATCGGCGGCGTGTACCGGGAGTGAGCACAGCGGCGCTCGCGTGGGAGGGCAAAAAAGGCAGTACAGGGCAGGTTCTGTTAAACGGCGAATGATAGCAGGCCTGCACGGCTTGAAAAGCCACGATCCACCGCGGATTTTCGGTGCCTGTTCGAGCAGATTTCTTTGCTTTTTCCTCCCCTTCGCGATACAACAGGGACATCGCCCCGGCCGCACGCATGCAGCCGGGTCGGCCACGAAAACTTTTCCGCCGTCTCTGCCCACCTCCAATCGCCCCAATTCGGGAAACCTGCCATGTCCCTGCGTATTGTCTGTGTATCGGCCTGTCTTGCTGCCCTGTTCTGCGTCAGCCTGCCTGCCGCCATTGCTCAGGATGCGGCTGCTGCACCCGAAAAGGCGGTCAGTTATTACCGTTCCGTCCGCCCTATTCTGCAGCGGCACTGCTCGGGCTGTCACTTTGCCGGCAAGCGCGAGGGCGAACTTTCCGTCACCTCTGTGGCTGACCTCGCAAAAGGTGGTGTTGCCGGTGCGTCGTTCACAGCTGGAAAACCGGACGACAGCGTCCTCATCAAATACATTTCCGGTGCCGATCCCGAAATGCCGCTCAACGGTGATCCGCTGAAGCCCGAACAAGTCGAAACCATCCGCCAGTGGATCGCTCAGGGCGCCCCTGACGACACCCCACCATCGCTTGAAAAACCCGTTTCCCCGGAAAATCCGCCTGTATATTCCACGGCTCCTGTCGTGACCGCCATCGACTACTCCCCGGACGGTCATCGACTGGCGGTCTCCGGCTACCACGAAGTGCGGATTCATCAGCTGGACGGCAGTGCTCCGGTCCAGCGTCTGATCGGCCGGTCTCAGCGGATTGAATCGCTGGCCTTCTCCCCGGACGGCCAGCTGCTTGCCGTGGCCGGTGGCACTCCTGCACTTTTCGGTGAACTGCAGCTCTGGAATGTCGCCGAAAATCGACTCCTGCACGCAGTGACTCTGGGCACAGATTCCCTGTTCGGAGTCAGCTTCAACAACGACGGCAGCCTTGTGGCCTTTGGGGGAGCCGACAATCGTGTTCGCGTGGTGAATGTGGCCAGCGGCGAAGTGAAAATGCGGATGGACGCTCATGCGGACTGGGTGCTTGGCACCACCTTCTCGCTGAAAAACGACCACGTCATTTCTGTCAGCCGTGACCGATCCATGAAGCTCACAATTGTCGAGAACGGTCAGTTTGTCGATAACATTACCAGCATCACTCCCGGAGCACTCAAAGGGGGTCTGGCTGACGTGCAGCGACTCCCCGCCGCCGAAGAAGTGCTCGCCGGTGGTGCTGACGGGGAACCTCGGCTGTATCGCATCTTCCGCGAACGCGCCCGGCAGATTGGCGACGACTTCAACCTGCTGCGTGCATTCCCGCGTCTTGAAGGTCGCATCACCGATATTGATGTGTCTCCGTCCGGCGCGCGATTCGTTGCTGGCGCCAGCACCGCAGTCGGTGGTTCCGCTCGAGTCTACACCACAGCCGATCCGGCCAAAGTCGTTGATCTGCAGGGGCTCACTTCGCCTGTGTTCTCTGTCGCCATCCGCGGGGACGAAAAACAGGTGGCTGTGGCCGGATTCGACGGCACGGTGAGACTGTTCAACGGTGACACCGGGGTTCTGGAAAGTTCGTTCCCCGCCGCTGTCAGCACTCCGCCCGCAGCCACGGCCGCTGTCGGAAGATAATCTCCGACTCCTTCGTCCGCATTCAGCTCAGCAGGAGCGATTCCGTTGACTGCCGCAACCTCCAGCCGCCAGGCTCGTCGCCCCTTCCTTTCCAGTTCCGCCATGGGCTTCTCCAGCCTTGCAGTCGCTGCGATGCTGGCGCGTGACGGAGTTTTTGCCGGCAGCCCGACGGCAGCCCCCCCGGAAAGCGGGCACTGGCAGCCGCCCGACGGCCGTCCCCACTTTCCGCCTCGTGCCCGCAGCGTGATCTGGCTGTTCATGAACGGCGGCGTGTCGCACATGGAATCGTTCGATCCCAAACCGATGCTCAACCGCTACGCCGGCCTCACCATCGCGGAAACTCCGTTTGCCGAAACCCAGAGCCCTGAAAAGCTCAAACTTGCCCGAGTCACCGTGGTGAACGATGCCAACGGTCAGCAGCGAAATCGCCTGTATCCGCTTCAGGTCGGTTCCCGCCGTTATGGTCAGTGCGGAATGCAGCTCAGCAACTGGGTTCCTGAACTCGGCCGCTGTGCCGACGACATCGCCGTGGTCCGCTCCATGTACACCACCGACGACAACCACGGAGCCCAGACGCAGTTCCACTCCGGGCGCCACATGCTGGACGGTGAATTTCCAACCCTGGGCGCCTGGGTCCACTACGGACTCGGATCACTCAACGATAATCTGCCGCAGTTCATCTCCATCGGCAACCGCGAATACTGGAACGCAAAGGACGGACACTACCTTGGCCCCGAGCACGATGCCGTCCCGATTCGTATCGACCCCGGTAATCCTCTCGACTACGGCCGCTCACCCGCCGGAATCACGGCCGATCAGCAGCGAATCGGTTTCCATCTGGCCGGTCAGCTCAATCGACTCCGGGGCCGCAACTATCCCGGCGACACAGCGCTCGAAGCCCGCATTAAGTCCTACGAGCTGGCCTATCGGATGCAGATGTCCGTCCCCGATACGCTCAACTTCGCCACGGAAACTCAGAACATCCAGCAGCTGTACGGCCTTGACCAGCCCACGACTCGCGACTTCGGCATGCAGCTTCTGGCGGCCCGTCGTCTTGTCGAGCGGGGAGTGCGTTTCATCCAGATTCAGCACGGAGCCGGCGGGGCCGGAGTCTGGGATGCTCATGGTGGCCTGAAAGCCAACCATGAACGCAATTTTGCCGCTGTGGATAAACCCATCGGCGGACTCCTTCATGACCTCAAGCAGCGCGGACTTCTTGAAAACACGCTGGTCGTGTTCGCCAGCGAATTCGGGCGCACGCCCGGAACCCAGGGTTCCGATGGCCGCGATCATCACATTTACGGATTCTCCGTCTGGCTCGCAGGTGGCGGTATTCGCGGCGGGATCGTTCACGGTGCCACCGACGAAATCGGGTTCCACGCCATCGAAGACCGACACTACGTCACCGATATCCACGCCACCATCCTCCAGCAGCTGGTACTGGATTCGCGCAAACTGGAGATCCCCGACCGCAAGCGGCTTGACATCGACCATGGATCGCCCATTACGGCAATCATCAGCTGAGCCGCCAGGCGGCTGAGTTTGTGAGCGGCTGGGCGGAAGCCCCCGGCGGTGTTCCGCACCGAAGGTGCGC
>JBJTOP010000130.1:0-58827 GCA_046074645.1 Planctomycetaceae bacterium
CAGGCGATTCCGCCCGGATTCAGGCGCCCCTGCATCCGCTGGAAGTATTCGACCGTGTACAAACTGCTGTTCTGTTTGTATTGCAGGTTCGTCACGTCGGTCGCAATCACATCGTACCACTGCTGTCCGGCAATCAACTGATCCCGCGCGTCGTTGATGATCAGTCGGAAGCGGGGATGCCCAAGCACTTCAAGGTTCTGCTGCGTCAGCAGCTCTGCCGCCCGCGGGACTTCACGCTCAATCTCCACGCACCACGCGTCAATCCCGTGAGTCGTAATCGCATAGCTCGTGCCGCCACTGCCAAACCCCACCGTCAGCTCACTTTGGGGGCTGGGGTGAAGCAGCAAAGGCAAATGGGCCAGCATCAGTGCATCCACGCGCGCCTCCAGATTTGTGGATGCCACCAGCTGATCGTCGACGCAGACGAGCCGATCGCGGCTGTCGAGCTTCTCCTTGATAATCACCGTCCCGGTCGGCCCCGCCCGAAAACGCTCGATCCGCGATACCAGCTCGCCCGGCCGCACCAGCGAGACTTCATGCCATGCCCCCTCCCGCCACTCCACGCCAAACTCCCGCAATGCCGGACGTCGCTCAACCGCAATCCATCCGGCCCCCGCCAGAATCATCACCGCCACTGCCGCTCGCAGACCTCGCACAACAAACGGCTCTGAGCCCGAACGAATCCATAATCCCAATCCCACCGCTGTGAAAATCAACAGCGCCAGCGATCCATGCAGGCCAAGCAACGGTATCACCCACAGCGACATCAGCAGCACCCCGAAAGCAGCCCCGAGCGTTCCGATGAAACCCACTGTACCAGCCCAGCGATTCCGCGAAAGCTCCGTCCCCTCTGCCGCATCACAAACAGCCGGATATACCAGCCCCATGCTCAATGCAGGCAGAAACATCAGCCCGAACACGAGCACCGCTTCCGTTTGATAAATGTGACTGAGCGTAAGCCTTCCTGCGGCAGCAGGTACCGTGATCCACTCGTAGTTCAGAGCCGACGCCTGATGCAGCACTGGCCATGTCACCAAAGTCAGCAAACCTGTGGTCAAATTGGCCAGTGAGAAGATTCGCAGCGCTCGAATTCCAGATTGCATCGGCACCGAATCAGCCGCCACAACGCGACGCAGCAACGGATACAAAAACAGGCTTCCGCAGCCGATCCCCAACAGATAGGCGGCAAGGGAAAAGCTGAATGTGATGGTCGAATTGGAGCTGACAATTCCGAGAAATCGAAGCCAGACAACTTCGAGTCCCAGTGCCACTGCACCCGCCAGAAAATAGGCGGTTCGAAGCCCGCGGCAGGCCAGTTGTACCGGCGGACAGGTTTGAACAGTTGAGCAGGGCAGGGCAGCATGACTCGCAAGCCCCCCGACAGCGACGGTCCCCGCGAACCTGTCAGCAGCCAGCCCCAGCAAACTTCCAAATCCACTGAAGACCAGCGCGCCCACATACGCTCGCCCCGTTCCAAACCAGCGAACCAGAAGCAGCCCCGTCACAAGCGAGCCACAGACTGCCCCCACAGTGTTCCAGCCGTACACAGCAGCCGGACGTAAACGCCCGCCCGCCGGAACCCCTCCCAGCACCAGCGGGAGTGTCGCACCCATTCCCAGCGCCGCTGGAAACAACAACCCGGCGGACAGCACAAACCGAATCGCTGCCAGCAACCAGCTGCTCTCGCCGAAACCTGCCGCCACCCACCGGTAACAGCTGTCTGAGATCGGCACCAGCAGAGGCACTGCGTAACCCCATAGTCCAATTCCTGCTTCGACTGCAGCAAACGCCTGCAACGGACGCTCCAACCGCGGCAACAGACGCCCGGCAACCAAACTGCCAAATGCAATGCCAAGAAAAATCGCAGCCAACACGGCCGTTGTCGCCGGTGCACTTGCGCCGAAACTCAAATGCAATTGACGCTGCCACAGGATCTCCAGTGTCAGTGCACTGGCTCCCGAACATGTCACCGCAAGGCAACTCAGATACCCAAATACTCCGGCTCTCCGCATCAATTCATTCCCCTGCCAACAACTCCCACCCTGCTCAACCAGGACTTTTCTCGGCCAGAATGCTACCCTTTCTGTCGGAATCACACAAATTTGTCCAACCCAGCCCGCTTTACGACGCCGGTCAGCTCTGCGTTCGCGACAGGATCACCGTGCCCCTCCACACCCAATGCCATCAATATCCCCGCCGACAGGCCACCACCGCCCTGCTGCTGACGGCACTGCTGGCACTGCTCTTCGCCGGGTGTGCTGAAAGCCCCAGCAGCCCGGCCACAGGCCGCACGCCGGATCAGTCCCGCTCGTCCCCCGCGAACCCTGCCCACGAGAACACGGCGCCACCCTCCACCGCCACTCATACGCCGAACGACTCTGCCAGCTTCGTCGGCACAAACGCCTGCCGCGAATGCCATACGTCCATCGCCGACACATGGCAGCAGCACCCGATGGCCAATTCCATCGCCCCCGCCACCACTCTTCCAGCAGATTCCAATTCAGCCACTCCTGTCGTCCACGGCATCACCCGCAGTTACGACGCGCGACTCGAAAATGGCCGCATCCTGCACCGAGACATCATGCTGGCCGCCGATGGGCAACCAGTCTATTCCCAGGAATTCGCTATGGACTACGTGGTAGGTTCCGGCCAGCGCGCCCAGGCATGGATCCGCCGCGAAGGAGAACTGCTCTTTCAATCCCCATTAAACTGGTTCTCTCAACAGGCCTGCTGGGATGTCGCCCCCGGCTACAAGCCCGATGATCCCCGACGCTTCCGCCGCCGCGTTACCGATGACTGCATCAGCTGCCACGCCGGTCGCCCGGCTCCCGCTGAGCGTCTTCCCAATCGCTACGCAGACCCTGCCTTCCACGAACTGGCCATCGGTTGCGAACGCTGCCACGGTCCCGGCCGCGAACATATCGAATGGCACCGCAGCCTCGGACGAGCCGAACAGAAGACCATCCCAGCATCGCATGACCCCATCGTCAACCCCGCTGAACTCGCCCCGCAGCTCCGCGAAAGTGTCTGCAATCAGTGCCACCTCGCCGGCTCAGCACGCATCGTCCGCCACGGCCTCAGCGAATTTGATTTCAGACCCGGACGCAACCTTGATGACTTCTGGACCATCCTGCACGCCGGCTCCGAAGTGGCCGAAGATGGCACCACCAAAGCCGTCAATCATGTTCAACAGATGCAGGAAAGCTCTTGTTTCAAAAACAGCGATGGACGCCTCGGCTGCATTTCCTGCCATGATCCGCACTCGACCCCCGCCCCCGCTCTCGCCGCAGACTTCTATCGACAACGCTGCCTCAACTGCCACGAAACCACAGCCTGCAGCGAACAGACGTCCATCCGCGAGGCTCAACAGGACTCCTGCATCGACTGTCACATGCCGCAGCGCGATTCCAAAAACATCACCCATGTTGCTCAGACAGATCACCGAGTCCTCAGAAAAGCAGACCCGGCTCCCGCAGACTCCTTCCAGTCAAATTCACCAAACACAAACACAAACGCAAACGCAAAAACGTTGCAGCTGCAGTTCTTCGGCAGCTCGCGAGAAACACTTGCCGAATGGGAGCAGCAGCGTGCCATGGGAGCAGGTCTCTGGGCAGTACTCGCTCGCAAAGGCCTGTCGGCCCCGCCCACTTTGGGACGCTTCCTCGACACAACACTCCAAAGCCGCCCCGACGATGGACTGACCCTCGCCACACTCGCTGCCCTTGAAACCCAGCATGGACGGATCGCCAGTGCCCGTCAGCATTACACACTCGCACTCGCAGACCCGGTCTCCCACGAAGCCGCACTCGCCGGTCTGCTCGATCTGGCCTACCGCAGTGCAGACTGGGAACAGGCTCGCCAGCTCGCAGAAAAATTGCTCGCTCTCGACCCCGGTCACCCCGGCTGCCGCGCGCTGCTCGCTGACTGCCTCTGGAACCTCAAACGCCCCGATCAAGCCCTCACTGCCGCCGCCGAATCTCTCCACCGCGATCCCTCCCAACTGGAGGTTCGCCGCTGGTACTCGCAAAAACTCCGCGAAGTCGGTCGCGTCGATGACGCCAACACCCAGCAGACGCTCGCTGAACGGATGCAATCCGCGAGGACTCGTAAATGAGTACTGAGCATCCCTGGAAGTTACGCCGCAAATACCTGTTTCTCGCGGCCCCGGCGATCCTGCTGCTGACTGTCGTCGCTGGCGAGCGGCTCGGCCTGTGGCTCATCCCAACAACACTCCCACCGGAAATCACTCGCCACCAGTACGAACGTGCCGCTGCCGACTGGAAAGGACTGTTCCGCACCCGCCCGTCTCACGAAGACACACTCATGCTGCTCGCTGAAACTTCAATCAAACGGCAACAGCTCCAGGCCGCCGTCGCCTGTTTTTCCGCCATCGACTCCAGTCACCCTCGCTATGGCAAAAGTGCCCGACTGCAGGAAGCCCAGTTGCTGCTGAAATTGAATCAGGCGGCAGCAGCAGAACAGAGCTTCAAAGAATTTCTCAGCCTCGCAGCCGCCAGCCCCGGCGACACCAATCCCGAACAGCTCGCCACCGCACGCCGCTGGCTCGCATGGCTGATGGCTGTCCAGCTGCGTTTTGAAGACCGCGTGGAATGGCTCGACCAGCTCCTGAATGCCGGACAAGCCGATGTCTACGATGCCAAGCAGAGATTCTTTCCCACTCTGCTGATCTGGGCTTCAAGCCTCGGCAGCACTCGACTGCGGGAATTCGTCGCCAATGACCCCCAAAACCCGACACTGCTCATTGCCGCTGCCCGCTACGAAACGGCTGAAGGACGCCCCGAAGTCGCCGCTGTCACGCTCCGGCAAATCCGCCGCAATCACCCCCACAACCTGCACGCTCTCGCTGCTCTTCTCGAAGCCACTTTCGAAATGAACCTGCTTGATGAATTCATCGACCTGAACAGAACCGCCCCCGCTTTCAGCCCCGCAGAACCCTGGCTGCTCACGCAAATGCGCGCTGATGCGGCCATCCACCAGCACCGCTGGACAGACGCCGAGTCGCTCTTCCACGCTGCACTTGCCAATGACCCCGCAAACCCGGCCTGCCACATGGGAATGGCCGCCAGCCTCGCAGGGCAGGGCAGGGCTACAGAACGCGAAGATGTCCAGAAAAAATCGCAGGTTCTCGCTCGCATTCGTGTGCAGCTCTCAGAAGTTCGCCCCAATGACCCTGCCGCTGCACAACGACTCGCCAGCGAAGCCCGCAGCATCGGCCTGACCACTGCCGCGGATGCGTTTTCAAAACTCGCTGATACCGTACCCTCCATGGAGCTCCGCCCTTGAATGCCTGCAAAGCCATGGCAGCCTCCCTGCATCGTCTCACACATCATCTGCAGAGAAAACCACAAAGGTGCCATGCACCACGGCCTCAAAATCACCGTGTTTTTGCTCGCCATAATCACTGTTATTGGCGTGCGGGTGCCATGCACCCCGACACATCGCACCCCGACACATCATGCGAGTTGGGGTGGTGGAAATTGACCGCTGCGGTCGTGGCTCGGTGTGGGAGTCTGTGGGAGGGGAGGGGCGGACGTTTCGCAGAGCGAAACGCGACTTTGGGGCTGCTCCTCGCTGTTTTTCTGCTCTGTGGCTGTGGTCGCCAAAGTCCTCGTCCGGATGTGACGGAACCGAAGGCCACAGAACCCGCGAGTGTCACGACACCCACGACACCCGCGACAACCACGAAGACTGCGGAACCCGTGGCAACTCCAGTGGCTTCGCCCATCCGCTTTCGAACGCTCGGCCTCGACTCCGGCTTCAACTTCACGCGGTTCGACGATCAGCACGGCCAGTGGCGGATTCTGGAAGCCAATGGCGGTGGTGTCGCTGTACTCGATGCTGACCTCGACTGCTGGCCCGATGTGTTCCTCACCAACGGCTGCCGAATTCCGCTGGACCCAGCCGACCGCCACACCCCCGGACAACTCTTCCGCAATCGCTCAGATCTGAAATTCCAGAACGTCAGCCAGCCATCAGGCCTTGAACAGTTTGGCCTTGGTTATGGCTGCGCCGTCGCCGATGCCGACGAAGACGGCTTCGACGACATCTACATCACGTGCTATCGCGGAAATCAGTTCTGGCACAACAACGGTGATGGAACCTTCACAGAAATCGCGGCTGAAAACGGCACCCGCTGCGGTGACTGGGGCTCCAGCGCTGCGTTCGCGGACCTAAACCGCGATGGCTGGCAGGATCTCTACGTCGTGAACTATCTCGCAGAATCCGACACCAACCCCAGACTCTGTCCCGAACCCGCCAGCCCCACCGGCTTCATCGGCTGCTCACCCGCACTCTTCGATGCCGTCACTGATCGAGTCTATCTCTCTGACGGCACCGGAGGTTATCTGGACGCCACAGCAGACTCAGGGCTCGCCGAAATCCCAGGCAAGGGGCTCGGAGTTGTCGTCTGCGACTTCGATGGCGATCAACGGCCGGAAATCTATGTCGCCAACGACGGCGAAGCCAACTTCCTGTTCACCATCGAAGTCACTCCGGCCACGCAAGGGCAGGTGCCAGGGATTCGCCTTACCGACAAGGCTCTCGAAGCCAGTGCCGCTCTCAACGAACAGGGTTACGCCCAGGCGTCCATGGGAATCGCTGTCGGTGACCTCGACCATGATCACCGCCTCGATCTGTTTCTCACACACTTCTTCGGCGATACAAACACACTGTATCTCAATGACAGTTCACCCGGGCAGCTCAGTTTCCGCGATGCCACACGCGCCTCGGCACTCGGCCCGCCAAGTCGACGAAAACTTGGCTTCGGCACCATCGCCGCTGACTTCGATGGCGATGGCTGGGATGAGATCTTCGTCGCAAATGGCCACGTCGATGATCGCTCCTGGCTGCCCGGAGGACAGCCGTTCCGGATGCAACCACAGCTGTTCCACAATCAGCAGGGGCGATTCACCGACGTCTCAGCGACCTGCGGTGACTGGTTCCAGGAATCATGGCTGGGCCGCGGTGCCGCCACGGCTGACTTCAACCAGGATGGCCGCCTTGATCTGGTCGTCTCCTGCCAGCTCGCACCTGCCGCTGTTCTGATCAATGAAACGCCAACAGCCGGGTCGCCCGCTGAACACAGTCTTCTGTCGCTCATCGCTGTGGGCACCAACAGCACTCGCACTCCATGGGGGCTGACGGTTTCCGCTGTTCCTCAGAACGTGCAAACAACCCTGCTTCCGGGGGAAAGTTTCCAGTCGGCGTCCAGTCGCGAACTGCTGCTGCACTTAGCTCCACCGTCCGCCCCGCTCACAACCCCAACAGCCCCTGCCAGCACAGTCGGTAACCTCACGGCTGAAGCCGTCTGGCCAATGGGCACAACGTCACCCATGCAAACCTACACTGGACAGTACTTCCTGCTTGAAAATCGAGGTTTATTTCCCCGAAAACACTGAACATTTATTCACTTCCTGCCTGGAATTTGCAAATTCCTGCGTCATATCTGCCGCAAAAGTGATAATCTCGGACTGTCACAGACGAAAGCTGGAGCTAGAATACCCTATTCCCAACGCGACGATTGTCGTTCTGGAATTTTCATTTGTTTTTCCGGAGGTGTCTATGAAAAAAACGTTGATTCGCCCCCGAGGGTTCACCCTCATCGAATTGCTGGTGGTAATTGCCATCATCGCAATTCTGGTCGCGTTGCTTCTGCCTGCCGTACAGCAGGCACGCGAGGCAGCACGCCGCACCCAGTGCCGCAACAACCTGAAGCAGCTGGGGATTGCCATTCACAACTACCACGACACGTTCAACGCGATTCCCCCGGCCGAAACGCACACCGACTACAACCTCAACGGGGCAATTCGCGGCCCTCGCCGGTACAGCGCATTCGTGTCGTTGTTGCCCTACTTTGAACAGGCTAATCTGTTCAACCTGATTTCGACTGCTGTGGCTGCCCGCGGTGACAGCGGTCCGGTGCCCTGGGACGGCGGTTTTGCTCCCTTCAACACCCGCCTGCCACCAATCCTCTGCCCGTCCGATCCGGACACGACCCAAGGTGGCAGCATCGGCAAGACCAACTACATGTTCAGCCGCGGCGACGGCAACTGGGACCACAATCAGTGGTCGGGTAACGGTGGTCGTGGCCAGCGCGGCTTCTTCAGCTCAGCCGGCGACGGCAACGATGGTTCCAACGGCCGCAATCGCAACTTCCGCGACGTGATCGACGGACTTTCCAACACGATTGCAATGTCCGAACGTTCCAAGGGTCAGCCAGGCCAGCGTTTCGCCAACGCCGGTGCTCTGTCACTGAACAACGGTGGTGCCCTCCGCGACAACCCCGCCAGCGTGCTGCCGAAACTCGTTCAGGGCGAGCTTCAGGGTGATTTCGCCACGTGGACCGGCACCCGCTGGCCCGACGGTGCTCCGGCCTTCACCGGTCACACCACCCAACTTGGTCCAAACAAGGGCTGCTACGTTCAGGGTGGCTGGGACGGCGAAGACGGCATCTACGAACCCTCCAGCCGTCACACCGGTGGCGTGCTGTGCCTCATGGGCGACGGCGCTGTTCAGTTCATCAGCGAGAACATCGACACCGGCCTGACCTCCTGCCCGGGTCCTGACAGCCCTTCAGCCCGTGCCGGTGCCTGTGCTCCGTTCACCCAGTTCGGACGCTCACCGTTCGGAATCTGGGGAGCACTCGGATCCGTCAACGGTCAGGAAGTCGTCGCAGGCTTCTAATCCGCCTCGGATGCTCTGTTCAACAGGTCACGCAGAAGACCAGTCCGCCTGGTCTTCTGCCGTTTTTTCAGCCTGCGTCTGCGTTTCCACAGGATACCTCGCCATGGCCCGTTTCACTGTTCTTTTCTCCGCACTGTTCATCTGCTGTCTCGCTGGTTGTGGTGGTGCAGAAGGTCAGAAACCTGTCTTCCCGGTCTCTGGGAAAGTCACGATGGCAGGTGCACCAATTGCCAAGGCCACTGTCATCTTTCAGCCGCTCGGCAAAGATCAGGCCGTAGCCACCGCCATCACAGATGCTCAGGGGGTCTATAAGCTCACCACTTACGATTCCTTCGACGGCGCCGCTGCAGGACAGTACGAAGTGATGGTCACCAAAAACGCCGCCCCACCTGCCAGCAATGCCCCCGTGCATGATCCGACAGGTTCCAACTTCTCCACGCCCTCCGCGCCAACGCACAACGCCAAAAAGGCGACCGATGACACGGGCGCGACTATCGACCCCAAATGGAGCAAACCTGGCAATGGTCTGAGCGCCGAAGTCAAATCAAGCGGCGAAAACACCATCGATCTGAAGCTCGATTGAACCTGCTTTCCCCCCAGTTGCCCATGTTCCGGCCCATTCCAAAAGCCACCGGAATCATCATTGCCCTGATTGCACTTCCGGTGCTCTCAGGGCTTTTTTTGTGGTTCTCCAGCCTCCGCACAGACCCCGAAATTCTCAGCATGGCTCGCAGCGAACTCCGCGCTCGCCGCTATCTCGAAGCTGAAGCAGAAGCCCTCCGGATCGATTCAGATTCACCACTGTTCATTCAGGCCATGCTGATTGCCGGTGAAGCCGCGACACGCCGCAACGAACTAGAGCAGGCTCTCGAATATTACCGGCAGATTCAACGCGAATCCTCCGCTGATGGGCTCCGCGCCGCCGCTGCTCTTGCCAACGTCGCCATCCACACAGGACAGCTCACTGAAGCCCTCGATAACTTTCAGTTTGTCCTTCAGCACCGCCCGGAGGACCTGGCATCCCACTCCCGCGTCGCCTTCCTCTATGCCGCCGCTGCTCGCAGCCAGCAGGCCCGGCCACATCTTGAAATCCTCCTCAAAAGCGGCTCCGCCACCGCACAGGAACTCGCACTGCTCAGCGACCTCCAGCGCCCCGTCGATGAACGCGAATTTCTGCTCAAATCCCGCGTACTGGTCCCCTCAGATCCCCAGACCCGACTCGGCCTCGCCGCGTCCGATCTCCTCGATGGTGACGTTGCCACGGCCCGCTCTGCTCTCGATGCACTTCTTCTTGAAAACCCCAGTGATCTCGACGCCGCAGCTCTCCTTCTCGAATTGCTCGCAGAACTTCCCGGTGATGACTTCAATCAACTGGATCGCCGCCTTCACGCGGCCGCAGCAAGCCATCCCGACATCTGGTTCGCCCGCGGCGTGAGACTTCGTCGCCAACATCCCGCCACCGCCGTCAGATGTTTCCTTGAAACACTTGCCATCGCACCTTTCCACCGCCGCGCCTGCTATCAGCTCAGCCGTCTGCTCACCGAAACTCAACACCCTGCCGCCGCAGATTTCGCCCAGCTCGCTGCTGACCTGTTTACACTGTCTAACGCCCTCAAACGCGCCGCCGATTCAGATGCCCGCGATCAGGATTCCCTGAAAACGATCGTTCGAATCCTCGATCAACAGGGCCGCGTCTGGGAAACCTGCGCCTGGGCTCAGCTCGCCCGCCACGTTGATCCCACTTCCAGCTGGGCCGATCCTTATCTCCAAAGACTTGCACCACTGCTCTCCCAGGAACTTCCCATGGTTCGCCCCCAGCAGTCCCCGGTCAGACTACTCGCCGCCTCCGACTTTCCTGATTACCGCCCCGCCGCAGCACCCAACGCAAGGCCCTCCGAATGGCCAGCAGGCTCCCGTATCCCAGCCTCCACTTCCTCACCCTCGCAACCGCCACTGAAATTCCAAGAAATCACGGCCATCGGGCTCGATTTTACTTGCATCAGCCCCACTGATCCTTCCACCCGCGGCCAGCGAATGCAGGAACAAACCGGCGGTGGCATCGCCGTACTTGACCTCGATCTCGATGGCTGGCCCGATATCCACTGCACCCAGGCCTCCCCATGGCCCACTGGTTCTCCTCAACCGCTTGCCGATCCTCAATTCCCCGATCGCCTCTTTCGAAATCTCCGCGGCAGCCGATTCGATGATGTCACCGCCAGCTCCGGCATCTTTGAACTCGGCTTCAGCCAGGGAGTCGCCGTCGGAGATCTTAATCAGGATGGCTTCGACGACCTGTACGTCGCTAACATCGGCCCCAATTCGCTCTGGCTCAGCAACGGTGACGGAACATTTACTCCACACGCTCTGCCTGCTCCTGCAACTCCACTCCGCTGGTGCTCCAGCTGCGCTATCACCGATCTGAACAATGACGCACTCCCGGATCTCGTGGACATTAATTATGTCTCTGGCAGCAACGTGTACTCCCTCATCTGCAACGGCCGCGCCTGCTCCCCATCGACCTTCACCGGCACTCTTCCCGAAGTTCATATCAGCCAGGGAGATGGCTCGTTTCAGATGATCGCCGCTACTGTCCCCGTGGCTGATTCCAAAGGTCTCGGAATTCTCATTTATCGCGATGCACCGGACCTGCCACCGTCCATCTTCGTCGCCAATGACCAGACCCCAAAGTTCCTGCTCACTCCAGAGATAATCGATGGTCGCCTGCAGCTGATCGATCAGGCGTCCCGCACTGGTCTGGCCTTCAACGGTGACGGCGTGCTCACAGCAGCAATGGGGATCGCTGCTGCCGATCTGGATTCCAGCGGCACCACCGACTTTTTTGTCACCAACTTTCGTGATGAACCCAATACGCTCTACCTGCAACTGGCTCCCGGTCTCTTTCAGGATGTCTCCCGCACCTCCGGTCTCGATGCCCCGGGCTTGCCGTACGTCGGCTGGGGAGCCCAGTTCCTTGATGCCGATCGCGATGGAGATCAGGACCTGGTCACCGTCAATGGCCACATCGAAGACTATCGCGATACCGGCGGCGACTTCGAAATGCGCCCTCAACTCTTTCGAAATCAGGGACAACTTCAGTTCGAAGAAGTCACCGCCGAAGAAGCCGGCCCCTGGCTGGCCCGCAAATCACTCGGCCGTGCCCTCGCAACCCTCGACTGGAACCAGGATGGTCGCATGGACTTCATCGCCGGCAATATCAACTCCCCGGTTGCACTCGTTGAAAATCAGTCATCGCCGATCGGGCCCGGTATCCAGCTTCAACTGCACGCTGTCTCCAGCGATCGCGATGCATGGTTCACATCCGTCGTCCTCGACAACAGCCAAACTCAAATTCGCGAACAGCTGCGCGCAGGCAGCGGCTATCATGCCTCCTCACAACGAGTACTCCAGCTCACGCCTGGAGCCAGCCCCCCATCAAATAACGCCACAAACGGCCTGACGCTCAGCGTGACCTGGCCAAACGGAAAAGTGGTCTCAATCACAAATGTTCCCAGCGACTGCCGTCTGCATCTCGTCGAGAATCGCTCGGATATCTACGTCGTGCCAAAATAGCCCAAACATCACTCTGCAACCCATTCCATGTCAGGCAGCCGATCATCCGGTTTCAGCAACCCGCGCAGTCGGCCACGAGTGCTTCTCGCGGTCGTCTGCCTCCTCACCATGCTCACCTGCCTGTACGCTGCCTTCCTCCGGTTCAATTCCCCGTCAACCGCCGTGCTGCTGACCACTGCCGAACAGCAGCTCCGACGTCGCGAATATGCCGCCGCCCTCGAAACCGCTCAGCAGGTCCTCCGCCAGCAGAGCTCCAGCCCCGAAGCACACTGGATCGCCGGCCGCTCCCAGCTGGGCCTCAGAAATCCGCGTGCTGCTGCCGAACACTTTCTTGACATCCCCGCTAATTCCCCGCGCAGCCTCGAAGCCGCCCTCGAGGCCGCCGAACTCCTCCAGCAGCGTCTGGCACTGCTCACACTGGCCGAAATCGCATATCGCAAAGCTGTCGAAATCGCACCCGATGATCCTGTCGCTCTCACCGGTCTCGCACGACTCCTCGCTCTGGCCGGTCGTCGTACCGAAGCTGCCCCACTGATCCTCCGACTCGTCCAGCTCCGACAACCCTCCGAACTTCTGATCGTCCTCGCCCGACCGTCCGGAACACTCCAGGATCAACTCCTGCTTGAACGAGCCGCCGCCGCTGACCCCAATGACCCCCTGCTGCTGCTTGCCACAGCCCGCAGCGCAGAACAGTCCGGTGACCCCGCCCGCGCTGCCGAATTCTGCCGCAGAGCCCTGAAATCCGCACCCGATTTCCTGCTCCTGCCCATTCACGCCGAACTCGGCCGCTGCCTCACGCTGCTGGATGACCCCCAACAGCTCCAGACGTGGGAACAAAGCCTGACCGCCGACCTTCGGAATGCCCCGGATATCGCGCGGATTGTCGGGCTGCTCCGCCTTCGTCAGCAGCAGCCCGCCACCGCTCTCCCTCTCCTGCTCCATGCCGCCCGTTCGCAGCCCGAATACCGCGACACACTCTGGCAACTCTCCCGACTCCTCGAACAGGCCGCACTCCCCGACATCGCCCAACGCTGCAATCGCTTCCTCGAAGCCGATCGAATACTGCAGGAAGCGCAGGATCGAGTTCTGTTTTCAGAAAACTCGCAGCCCGAAGACGCAATCCAGCTCGTGAATGCTTCCCTGAACTGCGGCCGACTCATCGAAGCCGCCGGCTGGGCACTACTCGCCACCCGACGCTTCCCCCAAAACAGCGAAATCCAGACTCTCGCAACTCCACTCGAAAACTCCGCCACTCAGGCGCCCCTGCAGCTCGTGCAGGATTCAGCCAACCCACTGCTGCCAATCAACAACACCCAATTATCAGTCGCCGTCGAACGACTCCGGTCACTGCAAACAAATCAGCCACCAGTCGGCCCCGAGATTACCGGCACTGACACAGCCAACGCCCCTGTCAGCAAATCTCCAATTTCCTTCACCGCCCTCGAACACTCAGTCGGATTCGATTTCTCCTTTATCAACGGCTCCAGTACGACACCTTCCCGCCGGATGTATGAACTCACGGGGCCCGGCGCCGCCGCAGTAGATCTTGACCACGACGGCTGGACGGATATCGCCGTCACCCAGGGTGGTACGTGGCAGAATAATCGCAAATCCTCCGCCGAACCCGTTCTCAACCTCTTTCGCAATCTCCGCGGACAACACCTGCAAAACGTCTCAATGATCGCCGGTTCCTCCGCAAATGACTTCGGCCAGGGACTCGCTGCCGGTGATCTCAATCACGATGGATTCCTCGATCTTGTTACCGCTTCTCTCAACGGAGCACGGCTGTGGATCAACAACGGCGATGGGACGCTTGAAGATCATGGCATCCTGCCCGAATCCCTCGGAAAATGGATCACAAGCTGCGCTATCGCTGACCTGAATCAGGACTCAATGCCCGATCTGTTTCTCGTCACCTACCTCGGTGGACCGGATGTCTTCTCCCGGCTCTGTGACGATGGTTTCGGACAGGCTTCCATGTGCCTTCCCGCCATCTTCCCCGCGTTGCCCGACCTCCTGCTGCTCAATGACGAAACCGGTTCCTTCCACGACCACTCCACAGATCTTCCCGAATCCAATAACGCCGGAAAAGGACTCGGAGTTCTTGTCATGCACTCCGCCCCGGCAGACCAGGCCAGGCGCCCCGAAATCCTTGTCGCCAACGATACCACACCAAACGCTCTGTTCACATGGGACCCCGACTCCGCCACGTGGCAGGATCGCGGCTTCATCTCCGGGCTGGCTATGAGTGGACAGGGCAGGGCAGAAGGCTGCATGGGCATCGCAGCCGCTGACCTCAATTCCGACCAGATACCCGATTTCGTCATCACCAATTTCCTCGGCGAAGCACACGCGTGGTACGAGTCTCGTCCTGGTGGCACGTGGGAAGATCGCCGCGTACCCAGCCGACTCGAACAGGCCACCCGCGATGTCCTCGGCTTCGGTACCTGCTTTCTCGATGCCAATCTCGATGGACACCCCGAACTCCTCATCGCCAACGGTCACATCGACAACCTCGAACATCTCGGGCGGCCCTATCGCATGCCCGCGCAGATGTTCACAGCAACTGCAGACGAATTTCATCTGCTGCCCGCGACAGAACTCGGATCATGGTTTCAACTGCCCCACATCGCACGAGCGGCCGTGTCGCTTGACTGGAACCGCGACCATGCCCCCGATCTGCTCGTCACACTGCTCCACGAAAACTCCACGCTGCTCTCCAACTCGTCCCCCCAGCCCGGGCAGGGAATCTCACTCACACTTGTCAGCCACCGCCATGAACGTCACCCCGTCGGCGCACGATCCGCCGTCCTGCTTGAAGACCAAACTCCACTTGGCCCGATCCAGCAGCTCTTCGCAGGTCATGGCTATCAGTCAGCAGCCGACACCACCCTGATTCACGGCTGCGGGCAACGAAAAACGGTTCCCACGCTGCGAATCACATGGCCGACAGGCACCAGCGATGCATTTCATGACGTGGAAACCGATTCACACTACATTCTGATCGAAGGCCGCAGCACACTCTGGAAGCTGCCGAAATAACAACCCCCAATCACTGCCAGCTACACCCGCGGAATCTCGAAGCCCTTACGCGGTACACGCGCAAAAAAACCGGCAGCCTGTTCGTCGCCAACGATCGACTCCGCCTTCGCGTCCCACCGAATGACTTTACCCAGACGCGCAGCGATCGCCGCAAGGTGACAGACATTCATGGTCTGCACGTGAGTATACACGTCGGAGACCGGCAGACCACCTTCGGCCAGACAACGATAGAAGTTCTGCTTGTGCCCCTCGAATGGCTTGCCCTTGTAAAGCTCCTGCAGCTGCTCAGGGCCAAACTGATCCTTGTCCCGCTGCTCCTCAATCGGCTGGCCCGTGATCTTGCCACGATTCACAAAGAATCGACCCTCAGTGCCCTCAAACAAGATTCCATTGTCGCCGCGACTCGTGATGTGCATCTCCAGACCGCCATCAAACTTCGCAATCACGTTGAAGTCATGCGACGAATTGTAGCTGTCGTCCTGTGTCGGATAGCCGTCCTTGAACGGTACCGGATGCTTCGCGTCGGTTCCGTCAATTTCCACCGGACCAGTGCCGTCCTGATCCAGACCGGCTGCCCAGAGCGAAATGTCGACGTGGTGAGCACCCCAGTCGGTGAATTTGCCGCCGGAATACTCGTACCACCAGCGAAAATTGTTGTGGCAACGCTGCTCGATGTACTCCACCACAGGCGCCTGACCCAGCCACATGTCCCAGTTCAGATTCTTAGGTGGCTCAGTCTTCTTAAACGGACCTCCAACGTCACCGCCGTTGATTCCCACCGTGATCTTCTGCAACTTTCCGATCAGTCCCTTCCGCACCATATTCACCGCCCGCAGAAAACGCTCCTGATCACTGCGCTGCTGCGTGCCGATGAAGAATACGCGATCGCTGTGTTTCCGGCAGGCATTCCGAATCAGCTGATTCTCCTCCAGTGTCAGCGTCAGTGGCTTCTGGCAGAAGACATGCTTGCCAGCCTGCAATGCCTCAATCGCAATCTTCACGTGCCAGTGATCCGGAGTCACGATGCTCACCACATCAATGTCGCCCCGCTCCAGAACCTTCCGATAATCGCCGTAAACGTCCGCCTTCCCGCCACCAATGTTCGGGTCCTGATTGGCCCGGCCAGCCTGGTTCTCGTCCACATCACACAATGCCAGAATGTCCCCAAACTGCCGATGGCCGTGAGCATCTCCACGGCCCATTCCTCCAAGACCAATACAGCCAATACGCGGACGGTCGTTTGCCGAAACATTTGCAAAACCAGCCCGCGTCCACGGAAATCCGGCACCGAATGCAGCCGCCGCCGCAGCGCCCGCAGTGGTGTGAAGCATCGAACGGCGACTAACTGGGGTCTTCTGCATTGCTATGCTCTCTTGTGGGGCGAAAGGTCAGGAATTCGACAACCGTCCAGAGTGTAGATGGCGACCAGCACTCCTGCAAACTTCACGGGCCACCAATCGGCGGAGGCACCGTCTTCAATTCCGGTCCAGAAATCAGAATGCTCCCCGCGATCGTCTCATTCGGAATCACACACAACACATTCGTGTTCCGACCATCCTCCACCCGCACAACAAACTCCCCGTATCCACGTCGCGCGCCGAAGTCCGGCAACGGACCCAGCAACTCCAGACGATGCTCGCCCACTGGCAACTCCTCCTGCGCTGCCAGCACCACCGCCGGAAGTGTCGTCCACGAACGCGTGTCCGGCTTCTCCAGTGCCTCCCAGATTACCCCCGCTGCATTCACTCCCAAATCCACCATCGTGCCGCCGGAAACCTGAGCCGTCTCCTTCACCGCGTACACAGTCCCCTTCTTCACCACCCGCCGCACTACCGCCGCCGCCAGCTCGTCGTCCCGATGCGCTCGATAAGAAGCCGCCGCAACCGCGTTCAGGTCCACCAGTGTGTTCAGTCCCAGCACCCGAGGCTTCTCGTCACTGCTCCCAACTCGCAATCGACACACCACCGGTGCTGCCGAACCCGGCCGCCAAACTACCTTCGGACATGCGATCTTCACCGAAATCAACGTTGGTGGAAGCGTATGTCGCCCCGTTGCACTCAAAATCCGATCCGCTATCGACAAAGCCGTCGTCGTTGGCTCAGCTGACTCCGATTCCCACTCCGGAGCTCGACCCGCCAGCACAATCACATTCAGACTGCCGCTGCCCTTCGCACACCGCACTCCCAAACGCCCCCCAGGCAATCGCTCTGACTTCTCGCCGCTCCAGAATGCTGCCTGCTGCAACGCCGCTTCCGTTTCAATCGCCCGCGATGGCGTCTCTGACTGCACCACCGCCGTAAGCCACGATGCCAGCGCCAACGGTGCATCATTCGCAGCCGCAACCAGTTCCGGGGCCGCCTTCTCCTCCGCCAACCCCTCCCCTGTCCAACCCGCCTGCTCTACTCCACCAGCTGCACCGGATGCACTCTCCGGCTCCAGCTTTGCCACACCCGACTTCGCCTCTCCTGACAACTCCCGACATCGCGCCGCTGTCAGTTCCTCCGCCTGCAGCGACCACGCAAACGCATCCCCGCTGCCACTCATCACACTCGACAATAACCCCAGACTCAACACCATCTGACGCTCGTAGTCCCGGCCGGAATATGATGTTGACCGAGCATCCGTGAACGCGGCTGCCGTCTGCTCCGCAAGATCCCGCTGCGACAAATGAGCCAGCTCGTCACGCAACTCCCGAAATCGTGACTCCGCCGCGACTGACTCGCCACGCGCCAGATCCACCATCGCCAGATCCAGCTTCAATAACTCCCGCTCCGCACCCCGAGAATCCCTCGCAGCCTCAAGTTGCTCAGCCGCACCGATCACATTCCCCGCTGACCATGCCGCCAACGCCGCCGTATGAGTCCGCTGCCACGTCTGACAACCACTCAGCAGGGCAGGGCAGAACAGCAGCGCGGCCGGTAACCGGACCCGTTTAAAAGTCGCTGCCAGGACTCCGACAACCAAAGACCGCTGCATTCAAATACCCGCTATCATCAGTCGTCGTAATGCTTCAGCTTTCCCAGAAAACTCTTGTGATAACCCTTCCGCAACATCGCCGAATCCTCAATCGACTCCAGCGTGTGAATATTCAGCAACTCCAGCTTCAACAGATAATCCCGCTGATAATCCCCATTACTCGTCGTCGTTCCCGATGTAATCCTCGCAAACAACAGATAATCAAAAGGCTGCTGCTCCCGCTCCAGCACCACCTGAAACTCCCGCTGCTTCGATGGCAGCACAAGACTCTCAGGTGTGCACCGCAGCTCCGCCATCGCCGCCTCAACCGCTCGACGACTGATCATCCGAAACTGATCGTGCTGACCTGTCAACGTACTGATGTGGTCGTAAATCTGTTCCTTGAAGTCCCCCAATACCTCCCCACTCCGGTTCTCAACACCCACAAAACAAACCGATCGAACCGCTCCGCCATGCTCGTTCACCGACACATGAGATGCCTGCTCGATCGTCGCACAACTCTTCCCCAGCAATCGACCAACAGATTCGTCAATCAACGGCTTCCACGTCTCTGCGCCCGCCGTGTGACTCCCCACCATGTCAGGGTCCGAATCCTTCAGCACATGAGCATGCTGACGCCCACGACATCCCGCCCCAAACAACAACAACAGCAGGCCCGACAACAGACACAGCCGCCATTTTCCTGTTCGTGTCGCCATCTTCCGGATTCCATTCCAGAAATCATCTCACCCGAGGACAGCACCCGCCTGTCGGGTACGCCGCCGCACCTGACCCGGAATCATAAGTCAATTGCCACGCCCATTGATAGATCACCCCGGAAGCACCGCAGATAACCAATATTCCCCAGATTTCCACACAACCCACAATCCCAGCATCCTGCATTCCATCACACCGGATTCGTACTGCATCTCGGATTTCCCCAACCCCCACGTCAACTCAATCATCAAAGTCAAGCCCGATCCCCCACATCGAACACCGGTTTTCGAAAAATCCGATGCTGCCAAATGCAGGGGCTCTGCCGAATATTAGGACAAGTTTCCGTCCTCCGGTCCCGCCAGACGCCGCCGTCAGGGATGTTCCATGCCCCGCAACCGCTTCCACTGCCTGCTGATGCCGCTTGCTCTGGTCGCAGCCGTGCTCGGTGCTTGCACTCGGTCCACCAACGCTCAGGAAGACGGGGCAGGGCCACCTGCAAAATCCGCTGCAGAGCCTCCGCAGCAGTCTGAATCCGACGATGAGCAACTCACGGCCACAGAAGCCGTATTCCCGGCAGACACAGAGTCTCCATTTATCTCCGCTGGGTTTTCAGGGTCTGACCTGCAGTCCGAAATGGAGTTCAATCGGGCTGCACCAGCGCTGTCCCAGCCTGATTCCACTTCAAACAGTTACCCCGGCGAATTCGATTCCGAAGCACCCCTCTCGCGCTTTCGCCAGGGCTGCTTTCAGGGCGCGGCCGTCTCCACCGGTTTTATTAATGACGGTACCGATGGTGGTATGGGAGTCACCTCGACGGATCTCTCGGCTTCGTTCGCCATTCCACTGGGATCCTTCGATAATGTTGTGGTCGCCACACCATTTCTGCGAACCGATTTCCTCACCGCAGCGCCCGCACTTGATCTGCCCGAGGAACTCTATGAAACCGGCGCACGTTTCTTCTGGAAACGCCCGCTGAATGACGAACTGAGCGTCATGACGATCGTCACTCCAGCCATACGCTCTGACTTCGAAAATACCAGCAACGCCTTCCGCGTCTTCGGACTGGGGCTGCTGATCTGGCAGGCTGTTCCCGAAACACTCTCGCTCTCCGGTGGCGTGGTCCATACCGGCCGTGATGACTTCCCCATTCTCCCTGCCGCCGGGCTGCTCTGGACACCCACACGCGAATGGAAAGTTGATATCCAGTTTCCTTCGCCCCGAGTCTCCTTTCGCATCGACAAAGATGGCTCTCACAGCGAATCGTGGATCTATCTGTCCGGCGTCTTCGGTGGAAACACGTGGTCCGTCCAGCGAGCCTCCGGTGTCGCTGACGAACTCACCCTCCGCGACTACCGTCTCCTTGCAGGTTTTGAACATCTGCTGCCGGACAACCGCAGTATCTTTGTGGAAGGCGGATTCGTATTCGGCCGAGCTGTGGAATATGAGAGCGAGCCGGAGTCCACCGAACTTGATTCCACAGGCATTCTCCGCTGTGGCATCGCCTTCTGAACACACTCACAATTCAACGCGACTCCCCACCTCGAGCCGGCGCTGCAAATAACACCGCTGCCGCGCACATCAGCAGTCCAATGCCGACCGTCAGAATTCGCTCCAGATTCAGCCGCTGGCGAACGGCGAACTTCAAAGACTCTCCGCGATTCAGGCGAAACCACGCCTCGCCCGACTCCGACGGTCCCACACCCGTCACTGCCTTCACAAGGTCACCAGACAGCCCCGCAGCCACCACAGCCGCCTCTCCGCTTAAACCCACCTGAACCGGAGAAAGCCCGGTTGACTGCAGTGAACGGAGTATCTGACTTGCCAGCAGTGGAGTCGCGTCTTCACGAGTCCGCAAACGCTGCGGACTTCGAATTCCTGCTGCACTGTCGCCAACAGTGCACAAACGCACCACACCGTCTGCCTTCGCTCCCTGCAAATGAGGCAACTCCAGCTGCACTTCCGGCGAAAATAACGACGCTCCACGCACACGACTCAGCCAGCGAAGCTCCATTCGCGTCATCGGTGCCGTCAACTCAAGCCCGAATCGACCAGCCTTCTCAGTTCGCGGCAGCGGCTGCAGCTCCGCTGGCAAATGCTCCAGCACCAGCGATTCCGGAATCTCCAGTTCCACCTGAACAGGATAACGCCGCGCAAGAATCAATAACATCGTCGTTCCACGTGTCGGACGCCCGTCCTGCAGCTGCAGCATACTCACCGAATGGACCTCCGGGGCGCCCGGAACACTCTCCGAGACACCGTCCGTCACAGCAACAAAGCCAGGCAAAACCAGCTGATCGCCCTGTAAAATCATCGCCAGCGGAATGCGCGTCCCTCCCTTTAACGCCGCGTCGGAAATCCTCCACCCCAGCGCCTCCGCTGCAGCTCCAGCCCACTCCGGCACATCTTCAGTCACCGCGCCAGAAATCCCGACCGTCGCCGCACTCGCGTTGCACAAAACCTCCGTCCATACAATCCGATCAGATACCCTCGGCCACGCATATCGCTCGCTGCCCATCGCACCTGACCCCGCAACAGGCTTCGCTGACCACGTCACTGTAAACTCCGATACCCCAAACAACTCCTTCACCTGCTCCGGACCCGACTCGAATAACCCTTCATTCTCCACCAGACTCAATGGCCCTCGCTCAGTCAGCACCATCGGCTCCGCCGCAAACTCAGTCCCCACTGCAAACTGCATCTGCAACGGCCCCAGACGACTTGACCAGTTCGACAAACGCATCACCATCACCACTCGATCACCCGATCGCAGCACCGCAATTCGCCCGGTTGGCTCCACCGGATTCAATCGCTCCAGCACCACAACTCGAGACTCATTGATGAGCTGCAGCCGAAATGGCTCACCCGGACGCAACTGCCCGTCACTGCTCCCCGCCTGCAACGGCACCGCCGCTCCCGCGTCCTCCAGCTGCAATCCCACCGTCGTCTCGTCCGTCAAAGTTAATAATGACTCCAGCACCTGCGAATCCTGCAGACGAGGACTTCCCACGCGAACCCGACTGTCGTCCGGACGCAGCTCCATGCGCCCAACCAGCTCGATCCCATGCAATCCCGTTGTCCCCTCCCGCAACTGCACCGTGATCTGATCCCCACGCCGATGCCATGACTGCAGCCGATTCGCTTCCCCAGCCGTCACCTGAACCTCCGTCACACGCAACTCCGCAGGCACCGTGATTCGATGCCGAAATACCGGCACCTGAGATGTCTCCACGTCCATCCGGCAACTCCAGTTCAGCTCCTTGTCCCGAACCACACACGACTGACTCATCCGCACCTCGTGGCGACTGCTTCGCGGCTCCAGCTTCACCTCCAGAACACCCAGATCCACCGGTGCTCGCAACAACGTGTCCGTGCGACGCAGCCAAGTACCCCACTTCGCTGACTCCGCCGAAAACGCCACCGCCTCCGTCCGCTCCTTCAACACCGCCGCCGGAGCCATCGCTGTCCCGCTCCGAATCGCCGCCACTACCGTCCTTTCCTGAATGCAGTCGGCAAACTGCTGTAACTCGCCAACCGGTATCTCCTGACGCCTGACCTCAAGCGGCCGCAGACCCGCTAACTGAAGCTGCAGCACAAACTCACCCGTGTGCCCCGGTGGAAGTGACATCACTGCCTGCTGGTCCTGCAATGACCACAATAACTCACCCGTGCCAAGCCCCTCCAGCCCCGTTACACCAGACAATCGAAATGCCCCCGGAACCCGGTAATGCAACTCACCCTTCAACGGATTCCAGTTCTTCACGCGGCATATCAACGTTAACTGCTGCAGCCCCGCCACGTTCTCACAGATCACCAGCGTCTCCACACTCGCAGGCTCACGAACTCCCTTCTCCAGACCCGCCTGAAGAAGCCGCAGGTCCGCACCACCACGCGTGGTCAAACTGTTCAACTCCTGCTCGCCTGCCGCCGGATCCCACTGAATGACCCCGTCAGCCGTCTGCAGCCTCGCGCCGGAATACAAACCCGCCGGTGATACTATCTCCACCGTCGAACGTGGACACGGTAACCCCGGAAGACGAAACTGCACCACCGACGGCTGACGACTCAAAACCGGCCACAATCGACACACCAGACGATGCCCCGTAAATGCCGCCCGCTCGTCAGCTGCCGCCGCTACTCCCCCTCGACTCTCTCCACCAGGCGACAAACTCTGCTCCGCTACCTCCACCGAAGCCGGCAAACGCACCACCAACTGATCACCCAACTGCGTCTCCGGAAGAATCGACTCCCCGTCCAGCTCGCATGACACCAGTCGATTGCCGTCCAGAGGCAGTCGAACCTCCGCCTCCCGGCCTCCACTCGCCGCCGACACCGCAATCTCCAGCTCCAGCTCCACTCGGTCCGGTGCCTCCGCTATCACACGAGTTCTCACGCTCTGAATCAAACCCTCACTTCCCGGACCACCGCTGCTGCCCCCGCCAGCCTCCACCCCACCCGACTCACGCAGTCGCCGCAATGCTGGCTCACGCACAAAGACCAACCCCACCTCGCCACCAAAACCCTCCGACAATAACACATCAGGTTTCACTCCCTCACCACGCACCGGCACTCCCGAAGTGATCGCACCGGATATCGCCGAACCATCCTGCGACATCGCCGACTGAGTACTCGTCAACAACACCACTCCAGCCAGAACACCACGCCGCCATCGCAGCTTCCCCACGGCTCGCTGACCGCCATGCAGCAACAACACCAGCAACATTCCCGCACAACATCCCCAAAAACTGCCGCGAATCACCAATCCCAGCACAGATTCGTCCGCCACCACACTCGCTGCACAACTCACTCCCACTGGCAGCGATGCCCACGGCAGCCGCCGTGATAACCAACCCGCAAGACCCAAAAATAATCCAAAACAAACCAAACCCGCGCCAAATGCTGCCGCCGCACTCCGCTGACGCAACGCCGCACGCAACTCAATACCAGCTCCCCGCTCCAAATCAGACTCCGTTCCTCCAGCGTCCACATACAACCGCTGCTGCAATCCGTCCGCTACCGCCAGCTGCCATCGCGATACAAATGCACGCAAGCCCGCTGCCCCAGGCAATGCCGACTCCAGCTTCTCTGATGCTCCCGATGTCCCCTGACCCGTCAGCAACTCGCTCCAGCCAGGTAATGCGTCCACCGGCTCCTCTGAAACCATCAAACGCTGACCACCCACCGTCTGCAGGTCACCCAGACTCACAACCGCATGCACCGTGTTACCCGACGCTTTACCAGACAGCTCACCCACCACCTCAATTCGCCGCAAATACAACCGCCAGTCCGGCCCCAGACGCACGTCGCCTCGCTCACTCCACAACAGCAGTACTCGTGATCGACCACCCGCCAATGGCAACGGAATCTGCAACTCCCCGCCACTCAATTCACCACGCACCCCCTGACCATTCACCAACAGCTGCGGAACATACTCGCTCGCCCAACGCAGAGAACACCGCTGCACTCCCTCCGCCGACTCCAAATCCAGCACCGCCAGAATCTCGTGCTCGCAGTCCGTACCGGTCTGCTGCAGAACGTGATACTGACGAACATGCCGTAACTCAACTCCAGCCGCCACCGATCGCTGCGCTGTGCGAATCGTCACCAACTCCCCCGTGCCAGGCAACAACCACTCATCCAACCCCCCAACTTTCAACCCCGCTCCACCCACCAACTCAAGATTCTCCGCCACAAGCTGCACCGGACCCGTTCCGGAAACTCGCAGCAATCCCCGCCAGCCCCCAGACGGGCCGCGAGGTATCCCGGCCGAAAATCGCGGACTCAACTCACGCTCAGATGACACCACAATCGATACCGGACCCAATGCCGCACCCTCAGGCCTGCGAACCAAATACTCCCGCCACTGACCACCTTCCACCTCACCAGCCAAACTCTCCACCGATAACTCCCGCTCACCTACTCGCCACTCCCGAATCTCCCCCGACTCCAGCGGAAACTGCACCGACAATACCCCAGACTCCGGCCAGCCTGGCAGACTGATCACCGACGTCTCACGCAGCCCACCATCCACAACCGCTAACTCGTGCTCCACCGATCCCTCCACACTCCCACGCTCCGGCCGACTCCCTCCAGCTCCCCCGCTCCCAGGCAGGCAACATCGCAGCCCCGCCGCCAATCGTACAGCCGGAAACCACGGAATCCGACTGCGAAACTCCTCCAGAGATAACTCCGTTCGACCCTCCGACCATCGCGCCGCCGATCCACCAGATACTCCGCCACCACGCCCCCACAATAAATACACGTCGCCCCGACGCACACCCTCCATCACCGGCAACGGCAACTGCAACTCCACTGCACCCGCCGTCACCCGATCACTCCGCTGAAGCAAAATCTCCAGAACCCGCGAAGATCCCGCCTCCAGCGTCTCCGGAAAATAAACCTGCAGCGTCGTCCCCTCACGACCACCCACCGCCGCACTCACCTCAAATAACAACGGACGACCACTCGATGCGTAACGCACACTGATCACCTCCCAGCCAACTGACACAGGCCACGAGGCTTCCACCACCGCTGCCTCCGCACACACCAGATTCACATAACTTCGCACCGACTCCGCCTGACCCGTTACCTCCGCCAAATGCACAATCGTCTCCGATAACTGCGGCAAATTCGTCGACGTTCGCAGAAATGCCGTCGCACCCGACTCGAACTGCAGCAACTGAAATGTCTGCGACATGTCAGGACCCGCAACCACGTCTCGCTCCTGCATCCCCGTCAACGCCCACTCGTCCACTCGCAGCGATGTCGGCAGAGTCACCGTCACCGGACCCGCTGGAGTCAACAACGGTCCTCGCTGGTCCGCAGCCGACTTCCATTGATCCGGAACAAGCGTCGGCAAATGCCACGCATCCAACTGCTCAATCACCGTCGCCGCCTGCACAGAAAACGAACCCACACTCCCCTCGACCGGCAGCTTCACACGCAGGAACGAGCCTCCACCCTCCAACACAGCCTCCCATAACAACTCCCGCTGGTCCTCCATCGCCACTCCAAGCACCCGCATCCCTCGCCCCAGTCGCAGCCATAGCTCACTCCCGCTACCACTCCCAAGCTCCGCCGGAACTCCCACCGTCCACCGTGATGTCAGAATGTCACCCTGCAGCGAATGCCAGGCTCCAAACCCCGTCAGCAACGCAGGATCCTGAGCCACCAGCCCCGATGACCGACGACACGTAAACGTCAGTCGCGTCGGATCCGCAGGAATCAAGGTCCACACTTTCCCTGAACCGCCACCCTCCTCCGGCCGCGATGTCACCAAACACCCCGAACCCGTCACCTGAACGTCCCGTGGGGCCGTCAGCTGCAATTGAGTCGTCGTGGCCGCCGGAAGCTCCAGCCGAAACACCACAGACGCACCCGCCACCACCCCGTCTGCTCCAAAACTTCCACTCACGTCCCCCGATACACCCCGCTTCAATACATATAATCGCCGCTCCAGATCCGCTCCCAGTGGCAGTAACCCCTGAGGATCCGAAAGCTGCAGCCGACGCAGATTCGTTCGACCCAGCAGTGGCGGCGAATCCGCCGCACGCGCTGCCCCAGCATCGTACAGCTGAAATGTCACCTGACCCCCGCCAAGCTCAATCCCCCGAAACTCCGCCCGATACTCCGCTCGACGAATCCACGGTCGCTGCGGAGACTCCTGCTGCTGCTCCTTCGTTAACCGCTGTAACTCATCGTACTCCACTCCACTGATCGCCCGGTATTCACCTCCCGCAAGCGCTGCCTGCAACTCCTCCCAGCCCAGCCGCTGCACACGTAACTCCCCCGTCACAGCCCCCGTGCTCTCAACACCCGGCGGCTGCTGCAACACACAACAAATCATCCACAACAATCCAGCCATCTCAGACTACCCCGCCAGCCGCTTCCGATTGACCACCCGCTGATCCGCCCGATGCACCCCGCAATGAACGCAAACCCGAATCCGCATAGTCCGGAAATCCAAAGACCGTCGGACGCTCCGTCACCCGCCGCAGCGAAACCACACCATAACGACGCACCAAACTCCAACGCTGCAATCCTGCCGCCACAACTCCTGCCAGTACCCCTCCGGCACTCCACGGGATCAACAACGCCGCCCAGTCCGGTAACGCTACCCACAGACCCGTCAGGCCAGCCGCAGCCAACGGTATCGGTAAACCCAGCGGCAAACGCCACAGCCACGTCAGCAACACAAAAACCACCAGACAAATTAACGCCGGCACCAGCATCAGCAGCGATTGCGGCACCAGACTCACTCGCACCGCTCCGTCCTCCCCAGAACCCAGACACAGGTCGTGGCCACCAGATTCCTCCAGCAACTCCACTCCACGCTCCCGCGCTGCACTGCGTATCCCCTCCGGAAATGCTGACAAAATTGCCTCCAGCTGACGCAGTGAAACAGCCCGCGCTCCCGAATCACTTCCAAATACCCGACCCGGCAACGGAGATAATGATGCCAGAGGTGCCTCCGATGTCACCGCCCGAAGACCCGTCTGCGGCCGCAACAGCCATATCAACGTCGCCGATTTCGTCTCACCCCGCAAACGCACACGCCGAATTTCACGCGCTCGCAACTGCTCTCCCGCACCACGCAAACCCGTCGATACTCCCAACTCCTGACGCAGGCGTACCTCAAGCACCACAGGCACTCCCGCCGCCAGATCCAACCTACCCAGCACCTCAGGCAGAATCTCCCAACGCTCCTCGACTCCCTCCTCGCCACGCTCCGCCTGAAGCACTCCCGTCCGACCACTCAACGACTCGCCACACAACTCAATCGACTCCAGCAACAATCCCGCCGGAACCTCCAGTACCATTCGCTCCGGACGACCCTCAAAATACCAGCGACAACTCGTCAGGGACTGACCCGGAAATAATCGCGATTCCACCTGAACCAGCACCGGACCAATACCCGTGCCCGCAAACGCACCCCGCCGTGATCGCAGTGGCACCGCCAAATCACCCGTCTCAATTGCCGACTCCCCCCCCCACTTCAAATTTCTCCACGCAGATGTGTAACTCTCCGAATACACAGGCTCCCAGCCACTCCCCTCCCGGACCTCCAATCCCCCGTCACTCGTCCCCGCCAATACCCGCCAAATCCGCGCATCACGCGGTACCACCAACTCAATGTTCAAATCCTCAACGTCCCCTGCAGACGATACGCCCGCTGCCGCTGAACCTGCCGTCGCCCCAGCAACCGCTGCCGCCGCCTTCAGCCAGCGAACCTCCAAAACCAGCGTCCCCCGAGTCGCCTGGGGAAGCCGGAATGTCCACTCATTCGATTTGCCAATCACCGCACGCAGCGGATCCGCCACCCCAGCCACTCGAACCACAGGCTGCACCGTCGCTGGCACCAGCAACGTCACCTCCGTTATGTCCCGATGCATCACGTCCAGCTCGATCTTCTCTCGCACCTCCACGCCCCGATCCACCGCCACAAGCCCCGCCGTCACCGATGCTCGTATCGTCTGACGCTGCGGCATCAGCCGAATCCACACCGGCTCGCTCGGATTCTCGTGGATCCACGACAAACCCCGCTCCAACACCGCTCCTGCCCCCTCAACTGCCCCGACTCCCCCGGACTCCAGACCCGACAGGCCCGCTGATAACGACGACGTCGCCGGAACTCCCCGCAATCGCTCACCACCGCCAGCCAGCAACAACTCCGCCTCATACTCGTCCGACTCCTCCGTTCGCAATACCACCGGCTGACCACGACGACTCTGAACCTGCGGACACTGCAAAAGCAAACGCCGCTCCTCATTCCCCGCCACCGCCGCACCAACCTCAACCGGTGCCGCTGCCGATAACTCAGACACAGCCTGAAACTCCAGCAGAAACTCGCCCGACTGACGCTCCGGAAATACAAACTTCAACTCCCCAGGACTCCCCGCCGTCAACTCCGGACTCAATGGTATCGTCCGACCACTCCGCACCAGCTTCGCAGCACCTGGCAGCAGCGACCACGCGGACCAGCCCGAACCCTCCACCGCGCTCGTCCAGTCCAGCAACAGCTCAGGCAACGCACCACGCAAGACACTCACCCGCACCTGACCCGTTAATAACACTGAACCACCCTGGGGGCGAATTCCCAGCTCCGTCGTCACCGCGTACTGAGCTGCCATCTCGTCCAGATGAAGACGAATAAAAGACTCCCTCGAACGCAGACGAAATGCCGTCGCCGCCGCTCCAGAGTCCGTCTCCGCCGTTACCCGACGACGCTGCGCGCCCACAATCTCCAGCTGCTGCACCAGCATCCCCGCCGGAAAGATCAACTCCACATCACCCGTCTGCACGTTCGCGTCCCGCACCAGCGGCAATGACACACGAATGTCCTGAGGAAAACTGCGGTTGCTCAACTCGAGGTCGTACTCAATCGTCAGGTCCCCCTCCGCTGCACTCGTCAAACTGATCTTCGTCTCACGACTCCCCGCCTCCCGACCTTGCTCAAAATGATCCATCACCGAAGAACGCGATCCATTCCGCGCCTGAACCTCGTTCATCTCAAAACCCTCCGGCCACGTCAACACCACCTCCGACAGCGGAGAACCCGTTACCTCCAGTTCCAGCGTCCCCGTCAAACTCGCCGGTATCGTTGTCAAATCCAGCTTCATCCGGTTCTGCACCTGAACCACTGGCTTCACCGCGACCGGTGGCGATACCTCCCGCCACGACATCGTCGCTGCTCCCGAAATCCCCACAAACTCCACCTTCCGCACACCTCGCTCGTCTCGCGTCTGACGGTCCACCGCCCCGTCAGGCAGCTTCTGCATCTCCACCGGCCCGGTAAACTCGAACATCGCATGAGATGCCGCGGACTCAGGAAGCTGCAGATTCAACTGATGTATCCCCGGACTCGCCGTTCGAGTCCTCCCGGAAAGGTGCAGCTTCAATCGATGAAGACCCGCTCCACGCAAACTCCACCGCCGACTGTTCTGCTCACCCGACTGCAACACAGACTCCGCACCCGCCACCCCTGACTCATGCTCAAAGTCCGTCAAAAAAACGTCGCCAAAAACAAGCGGCACCGAAACCCACTCAGAAACCGCTCGCACCACCACCTGCAATTCCAAGTCCAGTTCAAGCACCTCACCCTCGATCCTCCCCTGCAACTCCAGTCGCGCAATCCAGTACCCAGGGAGCTGCTGCTCGCCCGCTCGCGTCAGTAAACTCGATACCGCCTCCGCCGAAAGCAACTCCCGCAGCGGTATCAGACGCCCTCCCTCCGTCCGCAGAAATAACTCAGATCCCACTCCACCCACTACGCCGCCCGCCGCCGAAAGTGGTCCAGCCAATTCCGATGCTCCACCCGACCCGGTTGCAACCCCAACGCCGCCACTCCCCGCAGAACCGGCAGAACCCAATGAACCGGCAGAACCAGTAGAACCCGCACCACCCAATGAACCGGTACCACCACCAGCACCCGCAGTGCCCTCGCCACCAGACTGCGTTCCCCCGGCAGAACCCAACCGGCCAGGAATCGCTGCAGGATTCTCCTGACCCGGAATGGGGGAATTCATGCTGCATAACAGCAACAGCAGCGTCGCCACACACCACCATCCGCGGCGAAGACTGACGCAAAAATAGCCGAGAAAACAGCCGCGATGAAAGCCGCCAAAACGTCCCTGTTCCTGCTTCCGCTGCTGCTTGTTCACGGCTTCCCCCTCTCTCCTCACTGGTTTCCTGTCACACGCAATCAAAACATCTCCCAATGTCCAATATATCCTACGCAGACTGCCCCGGACGGAGAAGTTGCCAAATCAGCGATCACCGATCTCCAAGCACCCGAACCAGCTCCCCCAGCAACTCAGCAGATGACGCGGCCGCAAGGCTTGAAACGAATATGTCGAATTTGCCGCCCTCCAGCCCCGAAATTGCTCCGCCCGACTCCATCACCATCAATGCCCCCGCCGCCACGTCCCACACCTTCAAACTGCTCGACCAGAACGCGTCGATCCGACCGCTCGCCAGATATGCCAGATTCAAAGCTGCAGAACCCGTCCGCTGAACCGTCTGAAACTCTCGTAATGCCCTCAAAAAACGCTCCACCGCAGCGTCCCCGGCTCCCGTTACCACCGGCAAACTGCCTACGCCAAACGCAGAACCCGCTCGAGTCTCTCCGCTCGCATAAACCCGCTCACCATTCAGCTCCACGCCATGCCCTCGACACACTGAAAACATCTCCTCCCGCGTCGGATCGTAGATCACACCCACCTCCAGATGCCCACGGACCTGCAGAGCGATCGAAACCGCATAGTAGGGAAAACCGTGTACGTAGTTCGTCGTGCCATCCAGCGGATCAATAATCCACACAGCCTCCGATCCCGCTGATTCCGACTGCAGGTTCTCTTCACCCAGAAAACCGTGGGTCGGGAATTCACTGGACAGACTGGCCACGATCGCCGACTGAGATGCCTCGTCCGCCTCCGTTACCAGATTCGAACGACTCTTCTCCCGAACCGAAAATCGACCCCGCCACTCCTGCAGTACCACCCCACCCACCACAGCTGCCCGCTTCGCCGCACGCAGCCAGTCATCATGTTCCCGATCCAGTTCCATCGCTCCTGTTCCTTCCTTCCACGATCGATATGCCCGCCGACAACCCGCCAAACCACTGTCAGCCCTCACACTGCGTATTCTCGCAAAGTCATTACCGTCACGCCAACCAACCACCTCGAATTCCACTCGCCTTCAACGGCCGCCAGAGCATATCATTCACCCGCCGCTTCCGCGTTTCCCATCGCCCTGCCTGTGGATCGCCAACATGACAACCCCCGCCAACTTCATCGCTCGCTGCTCACCCACACTCGCAGCCAGCATCACCGTCCTCCTTCTCAATACACTCGCTCCACACGCGACCGCCCAGCAAAAATGGGAACTCCAGCGCGAAGTCATGGTCCGCACTGCGCTCGAAGCCGAAGGCATCTCCAACCCCCGCGTCCTCGCCGCCATGCGCAAAGTCCACCGACACGAATTCGTCCGCGGCACCGAAAAAGCCCAGTCCTACGAAGATACCGCTCTCCCCATCGGTCACCAGCAAACCATCTCGCCACCGTTCATCGTCGCCTACATGACCGAAACTCTCGATCCACAACCCGATGATAAAGTCCTTGAAATCGGCACCGGAAGCGGCTACCAGGCCGCCGTACTCGCCGAAATCGTCCGCGATGTCTACACCATCGAAATCGTCTCTCCACTCGCCAAACAAGCCACCCGCAGACTCGCAGAACTCGGATATGCAAATGTCCACGTCAAAGATGGCGACGGCTATCAGGGCTGGCCCGAACATGCCCCCTTCAATCGCATCATCGTCACCTGCTCTCCCGAAAATGTCCCGCAACCTCTCGTCGATCAGCTCGCCGAAGGTGGCCAGATGATCATTCCCATGGGAGAACGCTATCAACAGGCCTTCCACCTCTTCAAAAAGGTCAATGGCAAACTCGAAGACGAAAAACTCATCTCCACCCTCTTCGTGCCCATGACCGGCGCCTCAGAAGACCTCCGCCGCGTACTCCCTGACCCCGCCAACCCCACACTCGTCAATGGCTCCTTCGAAATCGATGCCAACGAAGATGGACGCGTCGATGGCTGGCACTATCAGCGCAAAACCGCCGTCTGCACCGATGATGTCATGGCCGGCAAACAATGCCTCCGCTTCGAAAATACCAGCGAAACAGGTATCTCACAGGCACTCCAGGGCACCGCCATCGACGGACGCTCCATCAGCTCGCTCAGACTCCAGTACTGGGTTCGCTGCAAATCCATCCTCCCAGGCCCCGATGCCGCCGGACAAGCCTCCATCGTCGTCCACTTCTACGACAACGTCCGCCGCGAAATCTCCGCAGTCCAGGTCGGCAAATGGCGCGGTTCACTCGAATGGCAGGATGCACGGTCCGTCATCCCCGTCCCTCCAAATGCCAAAGAAATGATCTTTCGCATCGGACTCAACGGCGCCACCGGACAACTTGATCTCGATGATATCCGCATGATCGCCGTCCGCAGGTGAGCGATAAAAACGCAACATACGTTCTCCTGATCTGCTGATTTTCTTATTACGGGCTCGAGTCACACGAAACGTGCAGCAATTGCGGTGCACATCTCAGCAGCCTCCAAAGCGTAGCACGCAATGCTCTCCAGGCCGGATCCAACGACATCGTGTCGCCATCGCTCGCGCCGCTGATGTGGGCAACGTCAATTGAATTCAACTGCGATTCCGGCCTGTCAGGCCAGTTCTCAGCCGCCTCCCGGCGACGGGCCGTGTGGATGCACGCGATCCTCGGGCATACCAAAATCGCCCCCGCGGCGCACAAAAATTCACCTTCAACCCAACCACGCAGCGGCCGACGTGTGCCACCGGAAAACGGCGCTGTCCTCGCGTTTGACGCCATGCTCATGAAGCTGGCCTGACAAGCCGGAAACGCAAGAGGCAATCGGACCGTTTGAGTGCCACGGACCGCTTGAGTGCCATTTACTTCCACATTTCCCGCGAAACAATTGAGTGGTGATTCCGTTCCATGAAGGTCGTGGCTGGGATGGTGAAACGGTGTTAAGGACACCTGATTTCGTTCTCTGGATCCGCTCCACCGTGAATAGGGGTGCGGGGGATGTTAATCCCCCGGTAACAGTGCGTTCCAACGCAGCCAGAACCGCATCAGAAACGCCCCAAAGCATGACCGTCCGATTGACATCGACCGCACGCCACACTGCGTTTTTGTGACTCGATCCAGCCGCGGCATGTCAACTGGCAGGCAGCAGTGAGAACATCCCAATTTGTCGGTTTTAACACCGTTTCACCATCCCATGGCTCAGCTCCCGCTGAGCCGCGTCCTCCGTGCATTCGTAAGACGGACTTTCAGTCCGTCACGCCATCTCCACTGGCCGCAAAGCTGAAGTTTTCCGATACGATTGGCGAACAGCAGCAGGTGGTTCCATTGGCTGGTGCCCTGCAGCTCCGGAACAGTTTGCCATGCTCCCGTGAAACTCCGGCATCCCCAATGCCGATTTGTCAAACGACGCGGCAGCGGAGTACAACTCAGTGAGAGCTTTGCTTGCCAGGCAGGCCCCGTGGTCTGGCAGCTTCGCTGATCTCGAAAATCTGATCCAGCATCTGCGGAACTTCGGGCGAGATGGCAGCCGGACTCACAAAGCGGGCCAGTATATGGTAGTCCTGTTTCTTCAGCAGTGAATTCGGAAGATTCAGCCGCTGCAGGTAAGACTCGAACACGCGATCGAGGACATCATCGCTGGTTTTGGTATCGATCCACCATCTGTCACTGCGGTTGCGGAGTGCGGCACGGGGCACGTGGTCGTGAATGCTGTCCTCCATCGCCTGTCGCTGACGTGCCGTCTCGGGACCGGCGAACAGGGGCCCATGTGCATCACGGTCATGGGCTTCAGCAAAAGCCAGCAACGTTTCCGGCTGGCACAGGTAGTTTTCAATTTCCCGACGTTCCCACATGGACTCACGCAGCTCGGCGGTGGGCTGGAGTGGACGGTCGAGTCGATCGCAGAGAAGAAAACCGACAAGGTCCGGTTTTGCCTCGCGAAGACCTCGAAAATGGTTTCGCGCTGCTGCCGGTTGATTCGCGATGTATCGGACGAACGGGCGTTTCAGGACATGTTGAGCGGGGTGCTGGAGTATGGTGGCGAACGCCTGCAGAATCGCGAGGTCGGTTGAACCTTCGAGGTACAGCACCCAACCGGTTTGCTCAGCAAGAAGGAACTGGTCGTAACTGATCTCACGGAGAGCTTTGCGAACCTGATCTCTACGATCGTCAATTCGGTGCGGCTGCCCGACGAATGCCACCACAACGTCACGATTGGCCGCTTCATTCAGAATCACTTCAGAATGGCTGGCAATAATGATCTGACACGCATGTTCCGCGGCCGCCCGGGTCAGGAGTTCATACGTCTGCCGCTGCCGGAGAATTTCGAGGTGAGCGTCCGGTTCATCCAGCAGCAGGATGCAGCGCGAATTGAGCTCTATATGAGCAAGCAGCAGCAGCACCTGCTGCATCCCACGCCCCGAAGAGGCCAGATCAAGCCGAATATCCTTCTGTGTGCGATAGGTCATGGCGATTTCCCCACGCTCGGCAATATATCGGGGTTCATCGAGTGAAGCACCAAACAGTTGCCTGATCCGGTCACAGATGAGCTTCCAGCGTTGATCACCGGACGGTTGCGAAACGACCTGATAGCAGAGATTCCGGAGGACCTCGGCTGTGCGCCCCTCACCGAGCCTGACGTTGATGGCTCCGGGTTCAAGACGCGTTTCATTGGAAGACAATCCCGACATTGGCGGAAGGTATGCCACACTGACGTCAGCAGCCTGCTCGGGAATCGGCATTCTTTCAGGGCTTTTTTCGTCCGAAAGTCGCAGTGGGCGACAGTAAAATGATTCCTCGTTCGCGTAGTCAAACTCGAGTCCGCATGACCAGACAACATCCCTCGTCACACCCTCAACCTCGATGTCCACCCGGATGTTTTTTGTTTCCTGCGTTCCCTGTGCTCGCTGAACATCCCGCACTCGTAAATCTCGCCAGAGAAGGTTGGCGTCCGGGATTGGAATGGCGATCAGATCCTTGCGATTGATAGTCACCCCGGGCCGCCTGCCTGGCGTGGCCTTGCCAGCACGTTTCTCGTTCCATCGACGCAGCCCGATGTTCCAGAGCGCAAGCGCCTGGAGCGCTGTTGTCTTTCCCGAGTTGTTGGGCCCGACAAACACCACGGGATTTCCAAGCTCGATTTCCACTTCTCTGAACTGCTTGAAATTCCTGATCAGAAGTTTTGTCAGCATCGTGAGTGCACCTGTTTTGTCCGCAGGACCGGTCAGACGGAGAACAGAGTTTACTGTCTGGGACGGGATTGCGAAGTGCGAGCGGGATTTGGGACGAGAAGTGCGGGTGATCTATCGGAATTCGTCCGCAAGACCAGGGACGACTCGGGAGGGCGAAACGACGCGAATGTTGTCCATAGTCGCGTTACGCTCCGAGGCCGCGAATCTATCGCGAGAACGGTCGGTGGCCTGGTCTCTGAGAAGGTTTTTTTCTCAGGGCGGTGCCACGCGACAGAATCTATCGTCAAAAATTGAATGCGAGAGCGTGCAGGAGCGCTACGGCCTTCACTTTCCGAAGGCCTCGAACCAGAAATTGCCGCAGCCTCTGGTTGCGGCAGACGGCGTTTGGAAACTCGGCCACCCTGGGCCGCTGCTTGAAAAGCTGCTGAGACTCCGGTTGAGCCATTCGTTCGCGGAAGCGATCAAGCTGACGTGCTGATCCAATTCCATCAACTGTCACCATCAGCCACGGCGCCATAAGGATTTGAGGAGCGATTGCGCTCCGCCCGGTCTCGTCTTTTGTGACCCGAATGGCTCCGTACAGCGGGCTGAGATCCAGCATTTGGACAGAGTTCCAGACCGACCTGGCAATGTCATTCTGCGGCAACGTTTCGTCGAGGCAGTACTCCATCCATTCTCTCTGGTACCGCTGGGGACGGCTGACTCCTGCATTCCGACTGCTCACTGGGGGCAACCTCAGCAGGTTGGGACGCTGCTGTTTCATTCGACGTCGTATTGGAAGATTGGCTGCTCATGGCTCTATTGTAACGCCCCCAACCTCGACTGAGTCAATTTCTAATAGATTCACAGCCTCAGAGCGAAATGCGACTATTGGCCTGAGAGGCTCTTTTGGCAGTCGCGGATGGCATCGCGGGCGGTTTCCAGGTCGGTGGGTGAGAGGGGGATGGAGTCGGGGGCGTAGCGGGATTGTTCGTAGACGCCGGCCAGTCGGGTGATGGCGGACTGGCGGCCGGGGAAGGATTGCAGCAGCAGCGTTTCGATCTGGCGGTGGTGCCACCACGGGCGGAAGCTGCGGACGGCTCGACGGGCCAGCTGGTGGTAGGCGGCGACGATGTCCGGGCGGCCATGGATTTGGTCGGGGGGTAGTGGGCGTTCGTTGCCGGTGCCACCGGTGGTCAGCTGGCGGCGCTGGCCAGCGAATTTGAGCAGCAGCCAGAGCACGCCAAGTGCCACTGCCAGCATAGCGCCGAGGGAGAGTGGGGAGGAAGCGGCCGAGAGGTCGAGGCCGGTGGTGGAGGAGTTCGGGGAGTCGCCGGGGTCGCTGGGCTCGTCAGCAGCTGGTGGGTTTGCAGCGGCGGATGGTTCCGGAGCCTGAGGTTGCGAACCGCCGAGGAGATTATCGAGCAGTGATCGCGGTGATTCGGGCAGCAGGCTGGATTCGCCGGAGCGTGGCCGGGGAGTTGGCCGCAGTCCGGATTCGTTCGGTCGGCGATCGGGAGTTCGGGCGAGATCGTCGAGCATTCGCAGGAGCGATTCAGCGTTGCCCTGGCCCTGTCGCGGCGGCGGCGGGGGCGGGGGTGGTTGTGGGCGGCTGTTGGGGGGACGGTTGCCGGCGGAGTCCGGCGTGGGCGGGCGTTCGTTTGCGGGACGATCATTCGCGGCCTGCTGTCTGGCTTCCTGGCGCGCTTCGTTGAGCAGCTGGCGGAAGGAATCGCGAAAGCTTTGGCTGGGGTCGAGGTTGACAGGGGGACGCGAGCGTGGGGAAGGGGAAGGAGTGGCCTCGGGCACGGGTTCGGCCGGCGTCTCAGGAATCGCGGGGGGCTCGCGCGGAACGGAAGGCTCGTCGGGCTGCGAGCCGCGGGGCTGACTGGAATTTCTGTCCGCGTTCCGAATCCGGGGATCACTGAGCTGTTCTTTGAGGAAATCCGGAATGGAGAACGGCTGCTCGGACGGGTCTGCCGGGGCGGGCGACTGTCCGGGCGGTTGCCCAGGGGACGCATCTTCGGGGGATGGCTCCTTCGGGGGTTCCTGCAGGATGCGTTCGAGCGATTCGAACAGGGATCGAGCGCGGGATGTATCGGGGGCGGGGGTGGGGGCGGGCTCGAGGCCGGGCTCGGGGCGCTGCGGGCTGGAGTCTTTTCCGGGCTGAGGAATCATGGGAGTGCCGGGTTGCGGACGATCGCGGCGTCGGAGCGGCGGACGGCGGGTTGAACTGGGGGGCGTCTGCGGTTGTTCAGTCCCGGGCGGAGTGAGGTTCGGGGATGGATTGGCGGGGGACGCGCCGGGGCCGCGGCTGCGGCTGTCATTTCCTGGCGGCGTGGGCGCGGGCATGGGCGCGGGCGAGTTCTGGCGGAGTTCGTTGAAGAATTCTTCGAGGCGGCGGAGTGTATCGCGGGAGAGGTTCGGCGGTGGGCTGTTGCCGGAATCTGCAGGCGGCTGTGAATTGCCGGGGGCCTGGCCACCGGGTTGAGGAGTGGTGCGGGCCTCGGGCGCCGAGCGTGGCGGGGTGCCGGCGCGTGGCTGGGAGCCCGAGCGTGGCGGGGTGCCTTCGCGGAGGCCCGGCGAAGGATTCGGTGTGCGGCGGGGTTGCAGCTCCGGCTCGGGCTGCGTGCCGGGTTCCGGTTGCGTGCCAGGTTCCGGTTGCGTGCCGGGTTCCGGTTGCGGTTCGAGTGTGGGGGGTGTTACGGCTTCGTCGGTTCTGTCCCTCGATTCGCTGCGGGGCATTTGCTGGGGTGGTGCGGGAATGGGGGTACCATTTTCGGACGCTGGCGGCAGCAGTCCATCGTTGCGAAACTGTTCCAGCAGTTTGCGGAGTGACTGTTGTGTCTCGGGGTGTTGCAGACTTTTTTGGAGCTGTTCCGGGGGAATTTCGGAGAGACCGCGGGGGATGAGTCCTGGTGGAATGCGGTCGGCGAGATTCTGCAGGGACTGGCTGAGGTCAAGAAGTTCTTTGGGGGGGATGGGTTCAGGTGGCGGGGCTGGCGATGTCTGTGGCGTTTCCTCGGGCTGAGGTTTTTCTGCGGGCTGCGGGAGCGGCTGTGGTTCCGGGCGGGATTGCTGCAGGGCTTCGCGAAGTCGTCGGAGGAGTTCGGCGTGGACGTTGGGGGTTGCGGGCTGCTGTTGGGGGAACGGCAGGAGTCTCTGTGACTGGTCGATGGTTTCCTGGGGACCTGGCGCAGCAGCGGAGGCGGCGCCGCAGAGGCTGGTGCAGATTATCAGCAGCAGCACCGCAGCGGGTATGTAACGGGGTCTTACAGGAGGCGATGCGGGCAGCATGTTACACCGGCAGTCCTTCGTTGAGTGCCTGCAGATCTGAGGGAACAAATCGGCCATCTCGGCGGATGAGTTCGTTATCGAACCAGATATCGCCGCCGCCGTAGTCGGGACGCTGGATGAGTACAAGGTCCCAGTGTACGCGGCTGCGGTTACCATTGTCCGCTTCTTCGTAGGCATTTCCAGGGGTGAAATGGAAGGAACCGCCAATTTTTTCGTCGAAGAGTGTATCGAGCATGGGGTGCAGGATGCGATTGTTGGTTCCGAATGACCATTCCCCGATGTAGCGGGCTCCGGGATCAGAATCGAGGATCTGATTGAGTCGTTCGGGGGCATTGCGGCAGTCGGCGTGTTCGATGCGTCCGTTTTTCAGTTCGAAGCGAATGCCTTCGAAGACGGTGCCCTGATAGCGGGAGGCCGTGTTGAACTGAATTATGCCATTGACACTGTCGCGGACAGGAGCGGTGAAGATTTCGCCATCGGGAATATTGCTTTCACCGGCGCAGGGAATGACGGGGATATTGCGAATGGAGAATCGCAGATCGGTCCCGGGCGCAGTGATGTGCACCTGATCGGCCGCTTCCATGCGGGCTTTGAGCGGTTGCAGGTCGCGGGCCATGCGAGCGTAGTCGGCGGTGCAGACATCGAAGAAAAAGTCCTCGAACGCATCGCAGCTTTTGCCGGCGGCCTGAGCCATCGAGGGGGTGGGATAGCGGAGCACCACCCAGCGGGTCTGGGGAACGCGAATACCAATATGCACTGGCTGCCACCAGTGCTGCTGGTAGAGGTCCATGCGATCGCCGGGGACATCAGAGAATTCGCTGGAATTGGCGGAACCGCGAATGCCGATATACGCATCCATCTCCCGCATCACCGCCGCCTCGAACCGCCCTGCCAGCTGCATGCTGTCAACAGTTGCGGTGCGATAAAGCGATCGCAGCACGGCGTTGTCCTTCACGGACACCAGCGGAACCGCCCCCACCGTCGCTGCACCCTCGACCAGCTGACAGATCAGCTGCGGACTGGGCAAATCAAATGCCTCAATCAGCACCTTTTGTCCCGCCTGAATACGACAGCTGTGGTGCAGCAGCACCGATGCAAGTAAATCGATCCGAGGATCCTTCATCAGTCAACTCCGAAGGTCAGCAGGGGAATAAAGAGGCATCAGCAACGACCAGAAACCCACCACTTCTCTAAAACACTCGCCATGCCACGAGTTTCATAGGTCCCATACGTCCCATCTGTCTCATAACGCAACTGCAAAACCCCCGCGCCGGCCCCCGTGAAGCAGCGGGCAACCCCCGCAAAGCGAGGGCTGAGTTCTGAAGTGGGGTCTTTTGAGGTGAGAAGTAAGAAGCCAGAAGTTGAGGAGTGTGGAGATTTGAATCGGCGGGCAGGAGGTTTGGGCAGGGGTTTGGCCCTCACCCCCGACCCCTCTTCCGTCGGGAGAGGGGAGTGCGGGGGATGGTAGCACGTTTTATCTTCTCTCGACACTTTCAACACAGACTTCCCCCAAAAAGTCCGGACGCCTAAAATCCGGTGGAAGTGTTCTGGGTGGATCCTGTTCAGCAGGCGTGCGACAGCGACATCAGGATGGGGCGAGAAGATTTTCGGAGAACGGCGATGAGTCGATGGCTGGCTGGCTGTCTATTTCTGTGCCTCACCACGGTGCTGCTCACACCGGAACCGGTACAGGCATATCAGCAATCGCGGGACGGGGGTCGAGTCGAATTTGAAACGCGATCGCCGTTCTCGCAGATACGCATTCGCCGCAACGGCAGCATCCGGACGCTCATTTTTGTGCGGGATTCCGGTGAAGAGGCCTGGGAAAGCCAGATGAATCTGCGGACGCCGCATGTGTTGAAATTCACCTACCTGCAGCACATGTTTTCGAGTTATCTGCTGCAGCCGGAGCAGAGTCGGGTGATGATTGTGGGTCTTGGGGGAGGATCCATGGTGCATTTCCTGCAGAAGTATGATCCTGCGGTGAAAATCGAGGCGGTGGAGATCGACCCGGTGGTGGTGGAGCTGGCGGAGCGGTACTTTGCTGTGAAGCAGAACAACAACGTGCGGCTGGTGATTGCGGACGCCTTTGACTATCTGAAGCAAACAAAGAACAAGTACGACGTGATCTACATGGACGCCTTTTTGAAACCATCGGCGGACACGGACGAAACGGGAGTGCCGCTGCGTTTAAGGACTCAGCAGTTCTACAAAGAAATCCAGCAGCTGCTGGTGGAGAACGGATCGGTGGTATTCAACATCAATCCGCATCCGCAGCTGCAGCAGGACCTGCAGGTGATTGCGGAATCGTTTCCGCAGACTTATGTGTTTGCGCTGCCGAATTCGGAGGGTGTGGTGGCTGTGGGAAGTCTGCAGCCGGAGCGGCTGACGTCTGCGCAGCTGAAAGCGGCGGGCAAACAGATTGACGGTCGATTCAAGGCGGGGTTTTCCTTTGAAGCCATCGCCGGACGACTGCGGAAAAAAAACTGAAACGCCCCGCTGTCAAACAAATTCCGTCCGGGACGCCAGAGATTTTCCCGAAAAAGCGATTTTTTGTTTTTTGGGAAGTTTTTTTTCAAATCAGGCTGCTGCAAATTGGCAACAGACTGCTTTTGTCGGAATTCGCCGATTTTTTAAGCTATTTCAGAGCGTTTGCAAGAACAGTGCCACAAACATGTCGACGAGGCTCGTCTGACTTCGCTATGATGTCTGACGTCGCTCAAACCCGTCAGAACAGCCCCCCCCCCGGCACGCTCATGCATCTGAATCTCTCTACACAGATGAGAATGAGCCAGCAAATGAAGCTGGCTCCGCGGATGATCCAGTCCATGGAGATTCTGCAGCTTAACATGATATCGCTCAACGAGCGCGTCGAGCAGGAGCTGGTAGAGAACGTCGCTTTAGAGCGTTCCGAGCCGGAACCGGAGACCTTCGCCGGTGGTTCTCACTTAAACCCTGCTCTCAGGGACGCTCCGCAGACCGATTCCCGGGAGGCCCGTGAACTTCAGAAGGACGTGGAAGTTCGGGAGCTCAATGTTGGTCGCGACGAAAACAACCAGTCCGACTTCGAACGGCTGCTGGAGATTTCTTCTGAGTGGCCGGAGGACAACGTTGGTTTTGGGGGGATGCGACCTTCCGCCAACCAGGTCAGCGACGACATGGACCGTCAGCACGACGTCATGTCTAACATGCTGGCCCGCCCTCAGTCGCTCCACGAACACATCCTCGAACAGCTCTCATTTTCCTCCGTGGACGGTGTTTCTCGTCAGTTCGGCGAATACCTCATTCAGCATCTGGATCACAACGGACGCGTCCAAAGTCTGCTCGCCGAAATCCTCCAGCAATTCAATCGGCTCTACGAGCAACAGCTGACGCTTGACGAGGCCGAGCAGGTGCTGCACGAAATTCAGAAGATGGAGCCGAAGGGCATAGGTGCTCGCGATCACCGCGAAATGCTGCTCCTTCAGGTCCACGACACCATGCCGTTCCGCGATGTCGTCCGAACGCTCATCCGCGACCACCTCGAAGACATCGCCTACAACCGCCTGCCGCTCATTCAAAGAGCCACCGGGTACAGCATCGACCTGATCAAGGTCGGCATCGAACAGATTCAAACGCTCAATCCCTGGCCCGGTCGCGGCTTTGAACAACGCCCCGTCCAGCGTGTCACTCCGGATCTCATCGTGGAACGCAATGAAGCCGGTCGCTACGTTGTCAAAGTGCTTGACGAATACATCCCGGACCTGAAAATCAGTCCTCGCTACATTCAGATGCTCCGCGAAAATCCCCCGCCGGAAACTCGCGACTGGATCCGCCGCAAAATCGAATCGGCCCGCTGGCTGATCGAATCCATCGAACAGCGCTACAACACCCTCCGCAAAGTCGCTCAGGAAATCATCGACCACCAACTCGATTTTCTCGAACGCGGCCCCGAAGCCATCCAACCGCTCAAAATGCAGCAGATTGCCGATCGCGTCGGTGTGCACGTCACCACGGTTTCCCGCGCTGTCGATGAAAAATGGATCCAGACGCCCCGTGGCCAGTTTCCGCTCAAACGTTTCTTCGGCGGCGGAACACAAACAGCTGATGGCGAAGAAGTCGCCTGGGACACCATCCGCGTCAAACTGCAGGAACTCATCGACAGCGAAGACAAACGCTCCCCGCTCAGTGATGATGACCTCGTCGATGCCCTCGGGACGCAGGGTATCAGGCTCGCTCGCAGAACGATCACCAAGTACCGCAAGCAAATGCACATCCCCAGCTCACGCCAGCGGCGTGAGTACTGAGGGCGGTACTTCTGATTCCGCCCCCGCTGCGACAAAATTCGCAGAGCTCGTCCACCCATGACTCACTTCAAAACGAAACCGCTGAATCGTTCAGGATTCGCCGGAACGTCAGATTGATGCGTTCTCCGACCATTCGGCGTGTTTTAGGAATCTCGTGCTTCCAGAAGTCCTGCATCGTTCCGCCCATGATCAGCAGAGAACCGTGGGTCAACGCGTATCGGCGGGTTTCCCTCGTCGTGTTGTGTCGTATGCAGAACGTGCGTTCGGCTCCCAGTGACAGCGAGGCAATCACGTTTCCCACCCACGGCTCGTTATCGGCGTGCAGTCCCATGCTGTCCCGACCGGATCGATAGCGATTGAGCAGGCAGTAGTTGTAGCGTCCCTCCACTGCTTCAATGCGAGCTCGCAGTTCCAGCATTTCTGCGGACCACGCCAGGCCTGCGTTTTCCGTTTTCGAGTAGCGGTAGCTGGTGCCGGGATCACCGTAGGCCGCTGTCAGTCGCGGCTGCGGATGTCCGAAGAGAGCAGGTTTCTGTTCCCAAATGGGTGCTTCAAGGAGCGATTGAAAATGCTGGTTGGCAGTTTCCCGAGTGAGAAAGTCGGGGAACCAGAGCATCCAGCCGCCGTCGGCGAGTTCGATACGTTCGGTCACCCGGCCATCCAGTCTGCCGGTGGGTCGGGCTGCTGCCAGATGCTCATGCCGCCATCCACGAGGAGCATTTGTCCCTGCACATGTTCTGCGGCATCGCTCAGCAGAAATACGGCCGTACCGCCGCAGGCTTCAGGCCCCGGCACAACCCCGTTTGGCGTATGCAGCTCCATCCAGCGGCGGAAGCGGGGATCCGCGAGTGCGGGTTCTGTGAGCGGTGTTCGGAACAGCCCAGGCGCCATGCCATTGACTCGGATGCCGAGTGGTGCGAGGGACACGCAGAGCGATCGCACGAGGGCTTCGATGGCGCCTTTTGAGGTGTCGTAGGCGACGTGCACGGGTTCTGAGAGTCGGCCGTTGATGGAACCGGTGAGCAGAATTCGGCCGCGGATTCCGAGTTCCACCCAGCGTCGCGCGAAATGCTGGATCAGCACGAACTGGGAATACACGTTGAGTTTCAGAGTGCGGTCGAAGATGGCGAAGGGCATTTCGAGAAACGGGGCATCGATGAAGGTCCCGGCGTTGCACACGAGCAGGTCGGGGATGGCACCGCAGTGCAGGGCTTCTTCGGCCACGGCCAGCGGTCCTTCGGGCATGGGGTCGGCCAGATCACCGATGATCAGGGTGGCAGCCCCGGAACCGCAGCCGCAGGCGTCAGCGGCTGCGAGCGCTGCGGCGTCCCGTTTGAGTCCGTGCAGAATCACGGAGGATCCGGCTTCGACGAGAGCCCTGGCGATTGCCAGCCCGACCCCCTGGGTGCTCCCTGTGATCAGGGCGCGGTGTCCGTTGAGTATTCCCATGGCTGCTTCCTTTGTGAACTACAGGCCTGCCTGGAGCGGTCGCAGGTGGCGACTGAAGTGATCAGCGAGAACCTCGGTATAGGTGTCGGGATTTGCCTGCAGAATTGCTCGCAGTTCTTCTCCCAGCTGCGGATGTCGCAGTGTGGAGCCAAATGTGCAGTGCAGAATCTGGCGACCGGGTTTGGTAAAGCCGCGACCTTCAGGAACTTCGTCCCAGAGTTCAAGATATTCACGTTCGAGATCGGTGGCAGATGCGAGCAGTTGCTGGGGTGGAGCGGAGGCGAGGGTTGCGGAGACGTGGTAGGTGGCTTTGTCTCGGTCGTAGACACTGCGGGCGAAGTCGATAATGCGTCGGAAGAGCTGTTCATCGCACCTCGCGGCGACTCGAAGCGCTTCCAGGTAGCTGGTGCCGGCGGTCTTGACATGAAACAGGCCGGCAGTGGCTTTGCTGAGCAGTGAGTACATGGAGAGTTTGTCGGAACCGGAGTGCAGGCTGAGTTTGTAAGGGCCGGCAAGGCGGGCGATGGCGGCGTGATCGGAGAGCGATCGTTCGAGTGCGGCGAGGTCACCGATGAAGTCCACGCCCTTTTCAAAGTCTCCGATAAACCGGGGCGCGAGACTGACCAGCCGCATTCCGGCAGACCGGCACTGGTCGGCAATGATCCAGTGCTCGGCAAGAGTGGTTGGCTGGTCGGTTTCATCGACTGACAATTCGATTTCGTGTTCCCGCCCTGCGGAATCCTGCACGTGTCGGATGTGGTTGGACAGGGAGATGGCCTGAGCGATTGCGGCGCCGTATTTGACGGCGGCACGCATGCAGGCCTGTTCGTCAAGAACGACCTGGGTGCCGCTGGGGAGCCGGAAGCTGCGGTTGAGACAGGTTTCGTACCAGGGTACTGAGCCGCGTATGGCTGCAAACTTCGCACGCAGGTCTGACTCTGAGTAGTTGTCGGCCTGCTGATCCACGGCACCGGAGGGATCGATTGTGAAGAACACAAATCCGGCGGCCGCTGTGACGTCCACATCTTCGGGCGTTTTCAGATGGTCAGCATCCGCTCCGGTTGCCGACGTCCAGCCGGCAGCCGCGGCTCCTGCCAGAGCGTCGCTCATGACGTCTGCTGGCGTGCGGCCGGTGCGGGCCATTTCGCGAATGGACTGCTGCGGAAAAATCGGCTGAATCCCGCCACCATCCCGACGTATTGCCGCGACATGCCCCGGTGTGGCCAGACCCGTACGGTCACCAAAACCAAAGCTCGGATTCAGGCCCAGAGTTCTCACCGGAGGCACGGTCACTGCTGATGTCCTTCGAAACGCAGGAGAGATGGAAGATCAATGGGAAATTGCGGCAGATGACGCACAAAATCGGATGATTTCGCGACAGAAGTCCGGCAGATCGTCGGGGCGCCGGCTGCTCACGAAATGCCGATCCACAACCACGGTCACATCTTCAAACACGGCACCGGCGTTGATCAGGTCATCGCGAATGCCAGGCGAGCCTGTGACCTTCACACCGCGGTAGACGCCCGCCGAAATCGGCATCCAGCCACCGTGGCAGACAGCAGCCACCAGACGACCGGTTTGTGAGAATTCGCGAATAATGCGAAGCACTTCCGGATCGCGTCTGAGCTTATCAGGCATCCAGCCGCCGGCACAGATCAACCCGTGGTAGCCGTCTGTTGATAATCCCCGGTAGGCCAGATCTGAGGTGCAGGGGTAACCGTTCTTGCCGATGTACTTTTTTCCGGCAACTTCACCGGCAAGGTGAAATTCTGCGCCGGCTTCGATCAGACGCAGTTTGGGATACCAGACTTCGAGGTCTTCGTAGTCGTCGCCAACGAAGCACAGAAATCGCTGTCCCGCCAGTTCGCTCATGGTCGCTGTTCCGCTTCAGGTATCCGAATGGGCCTGCGGAAAACGTCTGTCTCCGCGCCGTGCGGAATCCTGGCATGGCCGTCCGAAATTTGCCACAAGCGGCGTCCGTGTCGCCTGTGAAAAGCCCATTTTTGTCGGGAAAAGGGAATTGCCGGAGAATATTATCACGGCAGGTTGATGCCTTTGCCTTCCCTACGCCAGCACCTCCCGCACCGGACCGCACTCTTCGTGCGCGATCGGGAGCGGCTGGCCGTTGTTATTGTATTCGGTGTGCTGTGAATCGATTCCGAGGGCGTTGAACCAGGTGTGGAACATGTGGCCGATGTCCCAGGGTTCCGTGGTAACCCAGGTTCCGGCGTCGCTGGTGGCACCCACGGCGATGCCTCGTTTCAGACCGCAGCCAGCCATGGCGAGCGACCAGGCTTCGGGCCAGTGATCACGGCCGAGGTGTCCGTTGATCCGCGGCGTTCTCCCGAATTCGCTCATGGCAATCACAAGCACGTGTTCAAGCATCCCGCGGGCGGCGAGATCTTCGATAATGGCTGCAAAGGCCTGATCGAATCTGCGGACGAGGCAAAGACTGCCGTTGAAATTGTCACCATGGGTGTCCCAGCCATAGCTGTTGACTTTCACAAACTGCACGCCGGCTTCCAGCATTCTGCGGGCGAGGAGCATGTGTCGTCCAAGGTCATGTGTGCCGTAGCGTTCCACATCGGTCGTAGTGACCTTTGAATCATCAAACAGCTCCTGCCTTCGCATCAGTTCCAGACCCATGTCGTACACAAATGCATTGGCCTGAGTGGCCGTTCCTTTGCGGCCGGCTGCGAATCGTCGATCAGCCTCCGCGCGGAGCTGCAGTCGCTCTTCCTGAACTGTGGCCGGCAGTTCTGCCGGACGCTGCAGATTCTGCGGAGGCTTGCCATCGCCGAAGGCAAGCGACCCGTACTGTGGCCCAAGGAATCCGGCGTCCTTGTGCATAAAGCCGCCGCTGAGCGGTTTAATCCAGACGTATGGTGGCAGTCCGCTGTTGTTGGGGCCGAGCAGCTTTGTGACGGCCGAACCAAAGTAAGGGTAGACAACACCGCGGTTCTTCGGATCACCACGCTGAATGCGATCGACGCCGGAGGAGTGGGCGTTGTCCTGAGTGCACAGGCTGCGGATGATGGCAAGGTGCTGCATCTGCAGAGCGGTCCGCGGGAGCAGTTCGCTGACGTGAATTCCAGGTACCGATGTGGGAATGGCCCGGAACGGTCCGCCGAACTCCGTGCCGGGCTTCGGGTCCCAGCTTTCCAGCTGACTCATGCCACCATCCAGCCAGATGAACAGCACCTGTTTTGAGGCACGCCGCAGTGCTCCGGCGTGTGCTGCCGGCAGAAACCCCGGAAGTGCTCCGGCAATCGCAGCACCGCCAGCGGCTGTGGACACATCACCCAGCCATTGCCGGCGCGACCAGCCGTGTTCCCACGATCTGCACTGCTGCGAACATTCTGTCATGCGGATGACTCCTGAACGGCTAGTGATTCAAACAAAACTCTGTGGATGCCAGCAATGACCAGATGAGATTGCTCACCGCCGTCGGCCGATCCGGCTGCTTCTGCAGATATCCGCGGACCAGCTCTCGCTCGGCATCATCGGGGTATCGACTGAGGACGCTGAGGTAGAGCTCTTCTGCGAGTCCTTCAGGGGAGTCCTGTTTTGCGAGGCGATCGGCGAGATTTCCATCGACTGGCAGGAGCAGCCGCAGGACCAGCGGGTCATTCATTACAAACAGAGCAGACTTGAGCGACGGTGCGAATTCGAGTTCAGCTTCCTGAGGCACATTTCCGAAGGCCTTGATGAAGGCTTCACGGATGGCCTTCTGTTCGGATGATTCGCCGCTGGATGCTGCTGTGGCTGCTGTTGTCGTCTCCGGCTGCGCACCTGTGGACAGGGCAGTCGGCCCGCAGGCAGTGAGCATACTGGCAAGCAGCTGTTCGGCGGAGAGTCGTTTTTCGCGGCCGTACTGATAAAGATGCTGTTCGGCTGCCGATCCAGCTGTCGTTCGTTGCCAGACGCGGGTGAGCACCAGTTCCCGAGTGAATTCGCGGATGTCGAACTTCATGGTGTTTATCGCGTCGGCCAGCAGAGCCAGCAGCTGGGGATGCGACGGCGGGTTGTCGTCGTGCAGCTGATCGAGAGGGTTGACGAGTCCCGTACCGAAGAACAGGAACCATATACGATTGGCCGCATTCTCCGCGAAGCGTCGATTTGTCGTCACAGTCAGATCGTTGGCGATCACCTGCATTCCACGAAACTTTGGCACACCGGGGAAGTTGGTTTTTCGATCCGGAGCAACCTCGTATTCCTGATCCTTTTCAAACTGCGGTATCTGTTGTTCCATGCCAAACGGAATCCGCGGACCCACGGACTGCGGCTGTTTGTCAAACACCGACATAAAATCAGTTTTTTTGGTCAGAAGCTTTTCAGCCACCGCTGGATAGCTGACGTCAGTGCGAATCACGGCATTCTGATAAACACTGTAGAGTCCCTGAAAATCAATCTGCCTGTAGTCACCAATGGAAAGGTGATCGTGGCACTGGGCGCACTGCAGATCACACCCCAGAAACAGACGGCCGATATCACGAGTCAGTCCGGCGTAATCAGTTTCCTGCTGACCCACTTTCTCCAGCCGTCGCGTTTGAAAAAAAGCGGCACCGCGGAGAACCTCATCGTCAGCCCGTGGATCAAGAATCTCACGCACGATCTGGTCCCATGGCTTGTTGGCCGCGAACGAGGTGCGGAGGTAGCCAAGCCACTCTGCATGTTCGCCGCGACGTTCCATGAGCAGGATATGAAACGCATCAGCCATGCGACGGCTGAAGGCGGGATCCGCCAGAAGGCGTTCGATTAACTGGGCTCTTTTGTCAGTGCGATTGTCTGTGATGAATGCACGCGTCTCTGTGGCTGTTGGAATGCGGCCGGCAAGATCCAGAAAAATTCGCCTCAGCCACTCCGTGTCACTGCTGTCGCCGCCAGCCGGTGTGCCCTGCAATGACTGATCAATCAGAGTATCGATCTGTGTGGCCAGCCACCCCGGTGGACGTGAGCTTTCCTGGGCTGTTGCAGGTGCGACCAGCAGCAGAGTCAGCAGCGGAGTCTGCAGGGAAAGCCATCGGAGCGGAGAAGGCTGAGTTGTCTGTTGCAGCGGATGCATCGTGAGCGCCCTGGTTCCGGCGACGGCGGGGATCGATGGGAGCATTTTGTGGAAGGTAGCCCGCCGATGCGGTTGACACAAGTGCGAAGGGCTGCGGAGCTGCTGCGAGGGACAGTTCCGGATTTTCCGGTTGTACCTGCTTTAACGGCTGCACAGCTTCAGAAGACTTTTCAACAGAATTTTGCCCCGATTTTTCGCTCCTTCCTCCTCCAGCTTCACCAATCTGTCTGTTCCCAAAACACAACAACTCCTCCCAACTCACGTGGGCCTCCGTGACGACGGTTGGATTCGTGTGTTTCTTCTGGTCTGCTGCGGAATCGTGACGAACAATCCAGTCCATGCCTCAGTTTCAATACATCGCCATGAATCCCCAGGGTGAGCGCGTTCCGGGAACGCTGCTGGCCGACACGCGCGCCGAAGCACTGCAGCAGCTCAGCGCAGCCGCGATGGTGCCTGTGTCGCTTCGTGAATCGCTTTCCAATCGCGCCCGTCGCGACCGCGTCTCGCCAGCAGCCCTCGCCGCCGCCTTCTCACTGCTCTCCGATCAGCTCGACACCGGTGTGCCTCTGCTTCGAGCACTTCAGGTGCTCTCATCGCAATCCTCTAATCCTGCCCTGCGGACGACTCTTGCTTCCGTCGCTTCCCAGGTCGCTGATGGCTCCAGCCTTGCTGCCGCAATGGCAGGTCGTCCCGGGGCTTTCACGGATCTTGATATCAGTATGGTACAGGCGGGTGAAGAGGGCGGGTTCCTTCAGGAATCCCTTCGTCGCCTCGCGGCCGTCCGGGAACGTCAGGAGGAAGTGCGTTCCCGCATCCTCAGTGCGGCGGCCTACCCTGTGCTGCTGGCGGTCGTCTCGGCGATTGTCGTCACCTGCATGCTGATCTTCTTCGTCCCTCAGTTTCAGCCGCTGTTCGATTCTCTGATCGAGGCCGGTCGTCTGCCGTGGCCTACGCGAATGCTGCTGTGGTTCAGCGATTCTGCGTCACGATATGCGCTGCCAATGCTGCTGGTCTGCTTTCTCTCAGCGATCATCATCAAAGCCCGTGTGCCTTCCGCGCGACTGCTGCTGCTGCGTGACCGATTGCTGCTGCGTCTGGGTGGTATCGGCGCTGTGGTGCGGTCCATCGCTATCGCTCGTTTCTGCAGGGTACTCGGATCACTGCTGCAGAATGGGGTACCAATGCTGCGATCGCTGGAAATCAGTCGCCGCGCCGCAGGCAACGTCGTCATCAGCGACACCATCGCGGCCGCTCAGGAAAGCATCTGTGGCGGCCGCAGTCTGGCCGGACCACTGGCGGCCGGCAATCACTTTCCTCCCGATGTGCTCGAGATGATCGCCGTGGCCGAACAGGCCAATCGACTTGAATCCGTACTCCTCAAACTCGCCGACCGCCTCGAACTTCGCGCCCAGAGACGACTTGACCTGGTCCTCCGCATGCTTGAACCCGCACTCATGCTGGTGATGGCCGTTGTTGTGGGATTTATGGTCATCGCGCTGCTGATGCCCGTCTTCGAAGGCACCGGACTGACTCAGTGACAATTCAGTTATCTGCAGAACCAGAACAGGAATTCAAAGATGAATCAAAGCCCATCCCGACAGTTTTCCTTTCAACAGCCGCAAACCACCGGCAGCGGCAACCGGCCTCTGCACCAGCGTTCAGGCTTCACGCTCATGGAAGTTCTGCTCGTTCTGGGGATTCTCGGAGTGATCATGGCCATGGTCGTCCCACGCGTGCTCGGGCGGCAGAAGGATGCCTACGTTCAGGCGGCCAAAAGCAGCATCCACGGTGTCTGTGAAGCTCTGAAACTCTACGCTCTGGATCATGGCGGTGCGTTTCCCACAAGCAATCAGGGATTAAATGTGCTGCAGAACAAACCCGGCAGCAGTGACCGTGCGTGGAAGGGACCCTATCTCGAAAAACCGCCCCTTGATCCGTGGGGCAAAAAGTTCGAATACCGCTGCCCCGGTGTTCGCAATCCAGAATCCTACGACGTCAGCTCCGGCGGACCCGATCAGACCTTCGGCAATGCCGATGACTTAGGAAACTGGTAATGCCACGCTCCGGCTTTTCCATTCTCGAACTGCTGCTGGTGCTTACGCTGATGGCCATTCTTGCCGCCATCTCTGTTCCCTCGCTGCGCCGCTGGCAGGCAACCCTGCCTCTCGAACAGTCCGCTTCCGCCATCCAGCAGCTCGTGGCCACAGTTCAACTCGATGCACTGCGCTCGGGAAGGCCGGCACGACTCACTCTCGAACCCTCCGGCGCGCTGTTCAATCCTGTCGTTTCCATCACGACCGGCCGCGAGGTCCTTCCGCTGCGGCTGCCCAGTGGCATTCGCTGCCGGCCCGCTGACCCCGACGACAACCAACCCACAGCAACGGTTCGCCCCGATGGTGGACTGGAACTCGTCTTCCATCCCGATGGAACAGCAACTCCAGCCAGCCTCGTTCTGGAAGACCCGGCCGGACGAAAAGTGGGCCTCGTGATCCATCGGCTGAATGGTCGAGTTTCAGTCGCGGCAGATCCACGGTTCACAGAGACTGCCATGACCCCTGCCGAATTTCGTTCTCGCTGTGCTGCCACGCCGGACCCAACTAAAACATTTCCCATGAACTGATCGGCCACCGCAACCGGAATGACAAATGTCCGCCGAACATCAACAATTCTCAGGCCGTCGCAGCGTCACGGCATGGATTCCCGGTCGCTCCCGCCGCAGCCACTGCTCAGTGCTCGACTGGACCTCCACCGGCGTCGTGCTGGCACAGCTTCAGTTGCAGCGGGGTACGTGGCAGGTGACTGCTTCCGACTGGGAATCGTGGCCCGAAGAATTCGACCCGTTCGCCGATCCCGCCGAAACTGCTCGACTGCTGCAGTCGTGGATCGCTGCCCGGTCATGGGCTGCCGCTCCGGACGTCATCTCGCTCCCACGTCAGCTTGTCAGTCTGCGGCTGCTCTCCTTCCCGATTGTCGCCGCTGCGGAACTCGGTGAACTCATCGCGCTGCAGCTGGAGTCCCGGCAGACTGGCCCGGATGCCGCCCAGATCTGGGATTTCCTGCCACACCCGACGGAGTCGGCCGACACGCAACAGCACGTCTCACTGCTCTCCGCCCCCGCGCGGATCTGCCAGAGTATCCGTCGCACCACTGAAGCCGCCGGCTGGAAGCTGCCGCTGCTGACCTCCGCCGATCTGTTTCTGTGCCCAACCGCCCCCGGCGAAACGACCTGCCGTCTTGCGGTCCAGATGAACCGTTCCAAACTGGAAGTCCTCGCCTGTCGCGGTGGCATCCCGGCCGCATCTCTGGCCTGCGGAGTGCAGGCCGATGCCGATTCTCCGCATCCGGCCCCCGTTGCCGTTTCCGCACTTGTGGAACGCATCGTGGAATCACTTCCACAGTCGTGGCGAAGGGACATCCCCGGCCAGCCAGTTTTCGTGGCTGGCTCACACGCGACATTTTTAACCGCGCAGCTTCAGACGGCCGGCTTTCAGATACTCCCAGGTCCCGCAGACGATCGTTCTCCGCGCGCGGTTGCCATGGCTGAGTTATCGTCGGGCCGCGCGGCCTGCTGCAATCTGCTGCGGCCCCGCTCCGCTACCCCCTCGCTGTATGCTCGCCGTCCGGCCGTCGTTCGCTCCGCCGCGCTGCTCGTCGCCCTGCTGTGCGCACTTGCCGCCTGGATTTTTTCCGAACGACAGAGCCGCCACGAGCAGTTGCAGACATTGCTGAAAAAGTCCGAACAGCTTCAGAGCCGTCTCAGTGATCATCAGGCTGTTCCAGAACAGCGAGCTCGGCTGGATGCGTGGCTGGCAGCGGCTTCCAACCCCTCGATCAGTCTCCGCGGACTGCTCGCACTGGTGCCGGCCGACAACCGCGTGCTGCTCACTCGCGTTCAGCTTGAAAACATCGCAGACACAAACGAATCCGTACTCACGATGGATGGCCTCGCTCAGTCCCCCGCCGAAATCAGCGAACTGAACACCGCCGTGCTGCTTCAGCCCCAGCGGTATCTGCTGCGGCCCTATGGCATTGAACCTGCCCCGCCCGAAAGCACACTGAAAATCAAGTTCCGTACCGAATGTCTGCTGCTGCCACCGACCACAAACTCCCCCGAGCCACAGCCATGATCAATTCTCCCAGAGAAAAAATTCTCGCCTCGCTCGCAGCCGTCGCCGTCGCCGTTGCCCTGCTGCTGGAATCCGGTGTTGAATTGCCGCTGCAGCCCTTCGCAGACCTCGACACCGCAATCACCGAAGCCACCTCGCAGGCAGACGAACATCAGCGTCAGATTAATCGACTGCTCCATGACCTGCACGCGCTTGAAGAAGCCGCCGGTCGCAGTCTTCCCGCCGATCCAGGCCGCGCGTCTGCTCTCTATCAGGCATGGCTCGTTCAACAGCTGAACAACAGCGGCATCGAAGCGGCCACAGTCAATCCCTCAATCCCCATCACCGACGAATTCCTCGGACACCGAATTCCCTTTTCCATCGAATGCGACGCATCAGCCGCAGCTATCGCCACGTTCCTTGATCGCTTCTCCGGCTCCCCGCTGCTGCACCGCATCACCAACCTGCAGATCGTCAATTCATCAAACGGCTTTGACGACAACCACCGACTCGCCGTTTCCATCGAAGCCCTCGCACTGCCGACCGCTCCCGAAGTCGATGCGATTCCGGAACCGATCGTCAGCAGCGATCCCGCCGCCTCGCTGGCGTCGCTCTTCGAAAACCACACACTGCTGACACTGCCCCAACCTCCCGAACCTGCAGTCATCGCTGAAAATACTTCGCCTGCAGATACCGGTACGCCTCCTGATGCGACAACCACGCCGGACCCGCCAGCACCCACGGAACCAGACCCACCAGAGCCACCCCAACCGCCGACTCCAAAGTATTCCCCCGCTCAGTCACTCCAGTTCATCGGCTCAATCCTGAGTGGAGAAACCCGCCGCGCGTGGTTCGTTGATCGCCGCAGCGGTGACGAACATTTCGCGGCCGTTTCAGAAGACGTCAGCGTCCCCGAACTGACTGTCGAGGTGCTGGCAGTCACCGATGATTCCGTGACTGTCCTTTACCGGACGAAACGAGTCCGCCTGAGGCTGGGCCAGACCATTGCCCTGCCCGCCGCGCCTTTTCGCGGAAAACAAAATCTCTCGGCAAACCAGGAAAACTGACTTTACAGAGCCTGCCATCAGAGCCGAGCATCACCGGGCTGTACGCTGACAGATTCGACGCACCGTGAACATCGAGGCCGTTATGAAACGCCACCCGGGATTCACACTGATTGAACTGCTCGTTGTTATCGCCATCATCGCAGTGCTGATCGCCATTCTGCTTCCTGCCGTTCAGGCTGCCCGCGAAGCCGCGCGGGCCACGCAGTGCCGCAACAACCTGAAACAGCTGGCGCTCGCCATGCACAACTATCATGATCGCACCAGCGTGCTGCCACCCGGCTGGACCGCTCGCCCACTGTCACACAGACAGGGCTGGGGCTGGGGAGCAATGCTGCTGCCGGACCTTGAGCAGTCGGCACTCTTCCAGACACTGCAGTTCGCTGAGCTGATGACCTCCCCCACAAATCTGCCTCTGCTCGCTCACAGCATTCATAGTTTCGTGTGCCCATCAAACACCTATGCCAGAACGGCCATGGTCATCGTGCAGGAACCCGAAATTCAAACGTCCGATCTGCCAGCGATGTTCCTGCATCCTCCTCCGCCCAAATTCTATAATATGGCAAAATCGGACTACGCTGGCGTTTCAGGGAATGCCGATCTGGCACCCCAGCCAGACGCAGGAAACGGCCTGCTGTTCAGAAACAGTTCCGTGCGATTTCGCGATCTGACAGATGGCACCAGCCAGACTCTGCTGATCGGTGAACGACGCGTCTCTGAGTGGATTCGAAAGGACTTTTCCGGGAATGATCTGACTTACATCGACCTCACCGTCTGGGCTGGCACTTTGCCCTGGTGCAGCGATTCGATGTGGCGCGTTGTTGGTTCCTGCAGCACGACTCCCGGATCCACGACCAGGGTGTTCCCGGGATTCTCAAGTCAGCATCCAGGCAGTACCCTCTTCGCCCTCGCAGATGGCTCCGTTCGCCGAATCTCCAGCAACATCGACCTGAATACCTGGAAGGCACTCGCCACCCGCGCAGGAAGTGAAACGGCAGCTGAGTTTTGAAGGCCACCCGGCCCCCCTTGCCCCGTCTTGCCGCAAATCGCCATTTTATTTATCATCCACGCATACAGGATCAGTACCCGACCCTTCGAATCCCGTCCGAACCACGCCGCCATGCCCGCGATTCATCAGCTGCCCTTCGAAAAGCCACTCTACGAACTGGAGCAGCGTCTGCTGCAGCTGGAGGCCTGCAAGGACCCAACGCCGGGTGAAAAGGAAGCCATGCGGCGAATGCGCGTCGAACTCACGCAGCTCACGCGCGAACTCTTCGCCAATCTCGATCCGTGGCAAACCGTGCAGGTCTCCCGGCACCCGGAACGCCCGCAAACAGCCGACTACCTCGAACTGGTGTTCGACGAATTTGTGGAACTTCACGGCGACAAGTCCTTTGGCGACGATCGGGCAATTGTCACCGGATTTGCTCGTATCGCCGGTCGCAAAGTCATGCTGGTAGGCCATCAGAAAGGCCGAAATCTCAAAGAACGCAACGAATGCGGCTACGGGCTGGCTCACCCGGAAGGTTACCGTAAAGCCATGCAGAAAATGGAAATGGCCAGCCGCTATGGTCTGCCCATCGTCTGCCTGATTGATACTCCCGGCGCTTACCCGGGAATCGGCGCTGAAGAACGTGGTCAGGCCTACAACATCGCCGTCAACCTCCGCGACATGTCGACTCTGGAAGTACCCGTTGTCTGCGTCGTCATCGGTGAAGGCGGTTCCGGAGGTGCTCTGGGAATCGGCATCGGCGACCACGTCGCGGTGCTGGAATTCGCTTACTATTCCGTGATCAGCCCCGAAGGCTGTGCCGGGATTCTCTGGAAAAGCGTCAAACACGCCGACAAGGCCGCAAGGGCGCTGCGGTTCACCAGCCGCGACCTGCTCCAGATGGGGATCGTCGATGAAGTCATTCCAGAGCCTCTTGGCGGAGCCCATCGCAATCATTTCGCCATGGCCGCCACTCTCAAGGGACGCATCGTCGAAGCCCTGCAGAACCTCGAAGGCTTTTCCATCCCTGATCTGCTGGAACGTCGCTACCAGAAATTCCGTCGCATCGGCGTCTTCCACGAAAACGCCACACCAGCTCAGGTGTGATCCTCGGCTTTGTCACCTTTCGCTCCCGCGATAGGTGCAGAGAAATCATTTTGCAGAGCGAAATGCGACTCTGATCAAATATCAGCACCGGAGTTTTGCATGTCCGGACAAGCGCCTTCACCAGCCAGCCCCGCGCGTTTCGGACTGCTCACGCTGACCTGCGTGGTCGTCGCCAGCATGATCGGGGCCGGTGTGTTTACAACCTCCGGTTTATCGCTGGCGGCCCTGTCTTCCCCTGCTCATGTTCTCGCTGCCTGGGCCGTTGGCGGAGTCATTGCAGTGGCGGGCGCTGTCGCCTACGGGGAACTTTCGCGGCGGCTCCCGGTGTCTGGCGGCGAGTATCTGTATCTCAGTCGGCATCTGCATCCCTCTGTCGGTTTCCTCGCTGGCTGGGTGTCGCTGACGGCCGGTTTCAGCGGAGCAATCGCAATGGCAGCACTTACCTTCGAGACCTACCTTTTCGATGGTAACCGCCCGAACTGGCTCCCGGAAAAACTCTCCGCCGCACTGGTGATCGCCCTCTTCGGGCTGGGGCACGCCTTTATCGTGCGCACTGCAGCCAGTCTGCAGAACGCAGTGGTGCTGGTAAAGCTCACAGTCCTCGCCGTGTTTCTGTGCTGGGCCGGCACTCAGTTTTCCAGCCACTCGTGGTCATGGGAAGCTCTCCCGCCGGCTCCGGACGCTGCAACTCCCACACGCTGGATGAAGGTACTTGTGTTTGCGGAATCCGTTATGTGGATTTCGCTCAGCTATGCCGGGTTCAATGCTGCGGTGTACATCGCGTCCGAAGTGCGGGATCCGGAACGCAACGTCCCACGCTCGCTCTGGCTCGGAACCGGTCTCGTCACGCTGCTTTATCTGCTGCTCAATCTCATTTTCGTAACGGCCACCCCCGCTGCTGAAATCGTCGGGCGGGAACGAGTCGCTGCAATTGCAGCGGGCGCTGTCGGTGGTCTGCCACTGCAGCGGCTCATTCGCGTTGCCGTATGCCTCGGCTCACTGTCCTCGGTGGCCGGCATGGTCATGACGGGGCCACGAGTATTCGCGAGAATGGCAGACGATGGATTGTTTCCGGGTATGTTTCGGTCCGGACCAGCCTCCACCGCTCGCACGGTTCTGCTGCAGTCTGTGATCAGTATCGGGCTGGTGTACTGGAGCAGTCTTGCGGGGCTGCTGAACTATCTGAGTGCTCTGCTGGCAATGTCATCAGCGCTCACCGTGTCCACACTGCTTATTCAAGTGCGGCGGGATGCATCGGCGGGGTCTGAACCGCAGCCCGGCATGTCGCCGTGGATCCGGGCAGCCGCCGTGTTTTATGTGGCAGCCACATGCCTGACCGGTGGTCTGATGGCACTGCGGGACGTCCGAAACCTCGCGGGGGCCGCGATCACTCTGGCAGTCGGACTGCTGTTGTGGCTGATTCAGCAATGCTTCACTGGTGTGAAAAAACAGCAGTAATCGCTCCGAGCGGACGGGCGGAAACCAGATGGCATTGGATTTCTCTGGATTGCAGTGAAAACGCCGGTCCGCCCAACCGCTCAGCAGCATAGCGGCAGCCTGCGGGCAAAGAGCCTCTGCAAGCGTCCCAACAACGCACTCGCCACCGCGCGCACCTTCGGTGCGAAACATCGCCGAGGGCTTCCGCCCGACCGCTGGTTCCAAACGCAATCCCAGCCGCATGGCGGCAGCCTAATGGCG
>JBJTOP010000131.1:0-27073 GCA_046074645.1 Planctomycetaceae bacterium
CGTAACCGAGCATTTCGATGGCGAAGATGCCGGCCAGTTCTTCCAGACGACCGCGAACCCATTCGCGACGATGCGAATAATCACGCCCCGATCGGCGATCGCGACCACACAAATGATTGCGACGCACACAGCGGCTGATCAGGTGGAACACCTGAACGTCCGTTTCGGAAAAGATTTCACGACGATTCACACGCGGCATGGGACCCCTTTCAGGAAAGCTGGATCCATTGTAAAAACACTTCCACGATTCGTCAAGGTGCATGGCACCTCAGCTGAAATTCATGGCACCTTTGCTGAAATTTTTGGGGACTTTGGGCTGTTGTTTGGGTGGGTCGTTTGCGTTTGAAATGTTCTCTGAGAGAATTGCGGAGGTGGGCCTTGCCTGTGGTGGCTGGCATTCGGGTGGCAGCTGGTGAATTCATGACTGAATTTCGCGAACAGGTGCAGCGTTTCGTTCGCAGCTACACATCGCTCCCACCGCTGGTGCATCTGCTGTGTTTGGGTTCATTCATCAATCGTGTGGGTTCGTTTGTGATGCTCTTTCTGACGATTTACGTCAGTGAGCATCTGCAGATGGGCAAGCCGTTTGCCAGTGCGTGCGTGGGGGTATTTGGAGTCGGTTCCGCGTTGTCTGCAGTGTTTGGCGGGCAGCTGGCGGACACTCTGGGGCGGCGTCCGGCGATGTTGATTGCGTTGTTCGGCGGTGCGGCCATTCTTGCATCGCTCTGTCTGATCGCCAACGGCTGGCTGTTCATGGCTGCGTTATTTGTGTTTGCGCTGGTGGTGGAGATGTATCGGCCGGCGTCATCAGCGATGATTGGGGATGTGGTCAGTCCGCTCCAGCGACCACTGGCGTTCGGTTTGCTGTACCTGTCATTCAACCTTGGGTTTGCGATCGCTCCACAAATTGGCGGCTGGCTGGCGGCGCGTTCTTATGCGTTGCTGTTTCTTGCGGATGCGGCGACCACGGGATTGTACGGCGTGGTTGTGCTGCTGTTTATTCGGGAGACGCATCACCGGGTGCTGGGCGCGGCTGGGGCTGGGGACGCGGCTGGTGGCGGAGTCATGGAGGCGACGGAGTCGATGGACGCCGGAGTGACTCCGGTGTCGGCGGCCGAGGCATTGGCTGTGGCCGAGGACGCATCAGAGAGGGCCAGCGATCCTGATTGTGATCGTTTGGGTTCGTCGGAGTCCGTGGCCATTGTGGGTGCAGGCGAGGCATTGCGGCGAATCCTGCAGGACACAAATTTTCTGCTTTTTTCTCTTTGCTGTCTGCTCACGAACATCATCTTCATGCAGGCCTTTGTGACGTTGCCGCTGGCGATTCGTGAAATGGGTTTCAGTGAACTGCAGTTTGGGCGGATGATCAGTGTGAACGGTCTGTTGATTGTGCTGCTGCAGTTACCCGCGACTGGAGTGCTGAACCGTCTGCCGCGCCTGCGAGTGCTTCTTTGTGGCCAGTTGCTGATGGCAGCTGGTTTTGGGATGACGGTGTATGCGGGTCAGGCGTGGCAGATTGTGCTGACGATCGTATTATGGACGCTGGGTGAGATTTGTCAGGCGCCGTTCAAGCCGGCGATTGTTTCCGAGATGGCTCCGGCGGAGTTGCGGGCGAGGTACATGGGAGTATTCAACGTCACGCACGCGGCATCAATTGCAATTGGAGCACCGGTGGGTGGGTGGATTCTGTCACGATTTGGCCCGCAGGTACTTTGGCCGGGTTGTGCGGTGGTGCTGCTGCTGACAGCGGGGTTGTATATATGGCTGTTTCGCCGGCTGGAGAGATCCTGAGAGTTTGATCAAAGCAGCTTTTGAATACTTCGCGCGATTTCTTCGATGAGCACTTCGAGGCTGCCGGGGGCGGTTGCTGCGATGACTTCCTGGTAGATGCCATAGCCCCAGACGGAAGCGGGCGGAATGTAGCCGGGCTGCCAGTCACCAGTGAGTGTGGTGACGAAGACGGGACGCGGAGCGAAGCGGGAGCGGAGTTGTTGCTGGAAGACCTGATAGAGTTCTCCGGGGACAAAGACCCAGATCGCATCGCCGCAGAGTCCGAGGGTGATTTTCAATGGACAGCAGCGCCCAGGGGTGAGAGCCTGCAGGCGGGTGAGTTGCCGGGTGAGTTGTTCGGTGTTGGCGCGGATAACGCGAAGTTCTTCGAGATGGCCGAGTTGCTGAGCGTGTCGTTCTTTTGCGAGCCAGGTTTCGCGGGCGTCGAGTGTTTCGGGGATGGTGGGGAGATCGTGTCGCCATGGAACTTCGACGATGATCTGGTGCCAGCTCCAGGAGGACGAGCGGGCGAGGGATTCCGGGGGTAGGGGCTGATGTTTCCATGTGCCGATCCAGGTTCCGGATAGAACGGGGCCTTGATAGACGTATTCGGTGGCGGGTAGCGGGAGTGTTTGCAGGGTGGAGAGCACGGCGTAGCCGAGTTCGCGACCGTTGCGGTCGGCGACGGCAGTATCGCCGGTGAAGCCTTCGCGCGGGCCGAGATCTCCGGAGGCCCCCTGCAGGAACAGGCAGAGGCCACCGGTGGATTGTTCGACGGTCTCTCTCATGGCACCGACCCAGTCGGGGCTGATCAGGGTGTTGTCCCAGGCGAGCGTTGTGGGGTGACAGGCGTAGTTGACGAGCACGGCGAAGGTCTGGCCGGAGTCGTCGGTAAGGCGGGCGATAAGGAGAGTGTCATCGGAATGGCCTGCGGGATTAAGTCCACAGACGGCGTGGCCGCGTTCAGTGTCGAAGAAGTCGCGATGTCGGGCGAGACTGCATCGACCGGTGCCGATGACAGCGGCAGCGGGGCGCAGGTTTGCAGTGGCTTCTGCGGCGGCGCTGGCGATCGTTTGCCGCAGTTGCAGGAGGTAGGGTTCGATGAATTGTCCGCCGGGAAATTCGCTGCGGGACCGCGCCATCCAGCCGGAGCCATGTGTGTGTGTGAGCGTGATCAGGACAGAGTTGGGGTCGATGTTGGCGGCGTTTGCGGCGGCGTTCGCCAGTGCCTGCATTTCGGCGGATTCGAGAATGCAGTGATCGAGCGAAATGAGCAGTCGAGGGTCGGCGGAGATGTTGTCTTGAGCAGAGCCGTTGGTATTGGGCGCGGGCAGAGACTGGAGCCGCAGAACGGTGGCAGTCAGTGGCCGATGGATGCCGGTGGCCTGATCGTGGAGCGCTGCGCCCCACATGCGATGATAGATACCGACGGGTGGAGTGATATCTCGGCGGGAGATACCGGCGAGACACTGGAACTGGGGTGTTGCGATACGAGTCACGAGGAGGACTCCGGAGGTGGATCGGGGAACAGTGAGCCACGGGGGTTGATGAGCGTCCAGCAGCAGGCATCGACAGCCATGATACCTGCGAAATAGAACATCATCATGTTCCAGTTATTGTCGAAGCGTTTAACGAGCCAGCCGGCCGTGATGGGGAAGAGCATCGAGCCGAAGTTGCCGCACATGTTCATGAGGCTGAAGACGGTTGCCGTTTGCCGACCACCGAGATCGATGGCTACTGTGTAGCCGCCGATGCCGCCGAAAGACGCACAGAAGACTCCTGCGGTGATGAGTGCGATGCTGAGGCGAACGTCGCTGGCGAAGATGGAACTGAGAATGAGCAGTGAGCAGAGCAGCATGCTGGTGGCTGCGAGGCCCTGGCGGGCCAGTCGCTTATTGCCGGTGCGGCGGAGCAGAGCATCGGACGCGAGGCCGCCGGTGATACTGCCGAGTACGCCGCCAAACCCCGCGATTGATGTGAGATTGGCGGACTCGGCAAGATTGACATTCCGAGTTTCCTGGAGAAAGCGGGGAAAGCGGGTGAGGAAGAAGACCATGGCGGCAGCGCGGAGGAATTGCTGTGTGCAGAGCAGGAACAGGGGGAGGCTGCGGGCCATGAGCAGGAGCATGGGACCGAGTGGCGGAGTGTCTTCAGCGGGGACCGGCGGAAGATGTCGCGTCGGTACGATAACGGGGAAGCAGAGTGCCCAGAGCAGTCCGGGGACCGCGAAGACACCCAGCAGCAGTTGCCATGGGTGGCATTGAAGCTGGTCGGCCCATGGCTGCAGTAATCGCAGTCCGTGCCCGGCGGCGAGGGGTGCGAGTGCGGTGCCGATCATCATTCCGGCGGCGAGTATCCCGGAGGCGCGGGCGCGTTGATCATCCGGGAAGACCTGGCGAATGGACCGAGCGGCACAGGGAAACGCCGCAGCCTGGAAAGCGCCCATCAGAAACCAGGCAGGGAGCAGCGATGCAAGGCTGGTGCTGAAGCCGGTGCAGGCTGTGAGCAGGGACCAGATGGCACAGCAGATCACGAGCGTACTTCCCGCGCCCAGGCGATCGGCCAGTCGTCCGGCCGGCATTTGCAGCAGCGCATATCCGAGATACCAGGCGGACTGGACCCAGCCCATCTGGATGATGGGATCCGACAGCTGCAGGTCGGCAGCGACCTGCTTTTCCGGCACACTGATGGCCGCTCGCTGAACATACGCGATGACCGCCATCAGGCACAGCAGAAACAGAATGAGATGCTTCATGGTTACGGCCTGAGGGGTTGATTGAGCACTTCCGGATTGACGACGTTTTGCGGTTGTCCCTGCAGAAAGCAGCGGATGTTGTCGATGCAGCCGAGTGTGAGCTGATCAAGGCCCTGCTGGGTGGTATCGGCGCAGTGGGGCGTAAGTACCACGTTGCTGCAGGACAGGAGCGGATGATCGTGCGGCAGAGGCTCGTGGTCAAATACATCGAGCCCTGCACCGAACAAGTGACCGGAATTCAGAGCGGCCACGAGCGCTGTTGAATTCACGATGGCGCCGCGGGATGTATTGATGAGGATTGAGGACGGGCGCATTTGGGCGAGCTGCCGGGGGCCGATGAGCTGATGTGTCTGGGGGGAAAGTCGTGTGTGCAGACTGACGACGTCGGCGGTCTGCAGAAGTTGATTGAAGTCCACGTATTCAAAACCCAGCCGCGCGGCTTTGGCAGGGTCCGGGTGCAGGCTCCAGGCGATCGTGCGCATGCCAATGGCACGGGCCAGTCGGAGCATTTCGCAGCCAATATGTCCGGTGCCGATGACTCCGAGGCAGCGACCTGCGAGTGTCAGGCCCAGATCCCCGCGCCAATGTCCGGCGCGCAGCTGAGCGGTCATGAAGGACATGCGTCGGGCCACGGCCAGCATCAGCCCCAGCGCGTGTTCGGCAACGATGAGCGCCGTGCGGCCGGGAACGTTGCAGACCACGATTCCCTGTTGAGTGGCCTGACCAAGGTCGATGGCGTCGTAGCCGATGCCACACACGGCAATCATGCGCAGTCGCGGCAGCTGTTGCAGGATGTGGGCGGGAAAGGCAAGGCTGCCGCGGGAATTGAGCAGAATATCGGCAGGCTGCACGCGCTGAATCTGTTGTTCAGCAGACGCAGGGCGGTCCGTATGGAGCGTGTAGCCGGCGATGGAAAGCAGCTGTTCGAGGCATGGAGACGCGCCCACGAGGGGCGGACTGTCAGCGGGAATCACAACGAGGGGACGTTCCATAGCGACCTGACTTCAGAATAAAATTAAATCAACAGACAGTCTGAATATTGACACTCCATTGCGTACCAGCATAATAGTTACCCTACATAACCACAACTTATACGGCCTGTTTGCAAGCGCATTCCATCTGCAAATCAGGTCCTCCAGCATAATTCTCACGCCTTTCATCCTGACAGCCCCTCATGCTTTCTTCTGACGTCTTCCTCCGCATCCTCCCTCAGGCCACCGGCCAAACACTCAACCCCGCCCAGTTGCAGGCCGTTGCCGCTCATTCGCACACACCGCTATTTATAGTCGCCGGCCCCGGCACTGGTAAAACATCTGTACTTACCCTGCGAATTCTGCGTGCGATTTTCGTGGACTCCATTCCGCCACACGCCATTCTTGCCACCACCTTCACTCGCCGCGCCGCACAGGAACTCCGCTCACGCCTGATGCTCTGGGGTTCCGCCATCCTTCGCCACTCGTCGCTCCCGCACATCGACCTCAGCCAGGTCCACCTTGAAACGCTCGACAGCTTCTGCCAACAGCTCCTCCGGGACCACCGCGTTCCAGGCCAGCATCCTCCGCTGCCTGCCGACCCATTCCTGACTTCCATGCTGCTGATGCGTTCATTCACCACCAGCCGCGCGCATCGTAACCCTCTCCTCACTGAATTCCTCTGCAACCTCCGCGGCAGCCCGGCAGATCCCACAACTGCCGAACTTCTGCATGTCATTCAGGCGATTGCTGATCGTCGGCAGCACGACCTGATCAACTGGCCAGAATTCATCGCCACCTGCGAAAGCTCTTCACAAAGCTCCCCCCTGCAACTCCTGCACACCGTCCTTCGCCAGTACGACGACGCCTTGTCCCGTCGTCTGCTGCTGGACTTTTCAACACTCGAAAAAACCGTCCTCACTCATCTCAGGTCTCCTTCCACAACGGCAGCCACACTCCCATTTCAGCTCATCCTTGTGGATGAATACCAGGACACCAACCTGCTTCAGGAGCAAATCTTTTTTCAGCTGGCTCAAAGCACCCGCTCGACGCTCACGGTGGTCGGCGACGACGACCAAAGCCTCTACCGTTTCCGCGGAGCCACGGTGGATCTGTTCAGAGACTTTCCCCAGCATCATTTCGCTGCTCTCGGAACGCGTCCCCGCCGCATATTTCTTTGCGAAAACTATCGCTCTACGGCAGCCATCATTCAGTTTGTCAATCAGTATGCGTCACTGGACAGTCGTTTTCAGCCAGTGCGTGTCACTGACAAGCCACCATTGCGAATGCCTCGCCGCCGTCCCGCAGACGTACCGGTACTCGGCCTGTTTCGTGATACCCCTGAACAGCTCGCAGACAGTCTCGCCCGGTTTCTTTTCGCCGTCATTCATGGAGCGGGTGTGACCATTGGTGGTCGCACGATTCGCATCGATCGCGCAGCGGGTGGCGACGCCGGGGACTGTGCTCTGCTCTGCAGCTCACCTCTTGAATACTCTCGCGGCCCACGTCCCCGCAAACGGCTCCCGCTGCTCCTTCGCCAGACTCTTCTGCAGCACCAGCCCACAATCCCCATTTTCAATCCCCGCGGCCAGAATCTGTCCCACGTTCCGCTCGTACAACTGCTCGGCGGACTGCTCCTGCAGTGTCTCGACCCCAGCGCCTCCATCCAGCAGCAAATCCCGGGTCTTCCAAAGGCTACCTCCGAAACGTTCGCTCTGTGGCGTGCCACGTCCACCTCGATGCTCACGTCCCGCCCTGCTCTACAGCCGCTCGCAGACTTCGTCGATCACTACTCCCGCCGTGATTCCGGACACCCCGGCAAACGATGGCCCACCAGCGTTCCCTGCATTGAACTGCTCTACGCGCTCATTCACTGGCTGCCAGAGCTCCACAACAGTCCTGCAGGTCAGATCTGGTTCGAGGTCTTCACAAGGCAGCTCCACTCCACCGAGCAGCTCAGCCGCTTTCGCGGTCGTATCCTCACAGACCCGACCAACCCTGTGCTCACATCCAGATCCATCCTGCACCTGCTCAGATACTTCCTGCTCCCGATCGCCGAAGACACCATCTCCATCGATGAATCGCTCATCGAAAACCTGCCACACGATCACCTGAATGTGCTCTCCATTCATCAAAGCAAAGGATTGGAATTCCCACTCGTGATCGTTGATGTAGGTTCTGACCTGCAGCAGGCACGGCGGTCAAATGCATACCGACGTTTTCCGGCCGGTCCTTCCACACCGCATCTGCTTGAAGACGTCCTTCGGCCCCACAGTCCACTGGGCACGGCAACACGAGACGGCACGGATCGCGCGTTTGACGACTTGTATCGTCAATACTTCGTCGCTTTCAGTCGATCTCGCGACGTTTTGGTGCTTGCAGGGCTGAATGCTGCAAAGCCCAATGGAAGGATCCCGAATGTCGCCTGCGGCTGGGACCGCAGCGGGCATGCTCACTGGAAGAAAATTCCCTGGTGCGAGATCCAGCCATGACGCTCTCGATACGGCCATCTGCCGCAGCCCTGACAACCTGGGACGTCGCCGGAGATCTGCTCAGCTTTCTCCGCTGCGGGCTCCAGTATCGCTACTCCCGACCTGGCAAACCGTGCCCATCACATTCCGCACAACAATTCAGCGGCCGGTTCCTCCAGCAGGTGCTGGAAGACGCCTGGCTGCATTTCAAAGCTCCCGCCTCACCATCGTTTCCATGGCCCGACACCGCTCTTCAGGAACTCATGGATCACGTCGAACAGCGGCTTGCGGCTCATGGTGTGCGATGTCAGAGTGCGCTCGGTCGCCACTACACACGGCTGCGCGCTGCCGCAGCCGTGAACGAACTGGGACCACTCCTGTTTCCGCTCCTGTGTCACGCCCGCCTGCACGTCCGCGGCGGCTCCCACCCACAACCAGTAGCTGACTCCTGTGATTCCACCAGCCAACCATCCTGGGAGCTCACGTCCACCATTCACGCCATCGCTCGCCTGGAGCCTTTTAATCCTGCACCCGGCTCCAACCCGTTACTCACACTGATTCAACAACACATCCGTGAATTTCACGCTGAAACGGTCGAGCTTATTGTCGACTTCCAGGGCAATCAGCGACCGGATTCTCAGCAATCGGCACCTTTGTGTGACGACTGGACGCAGATCCAGATCCACGCTGCCTCCTCACTGTACGGCCCGCGCACCCAGCACCCGGTCGTGGCCGGTATGGTTTGCTATCTCAGCGAACTTGTGCCTTCTCGCCGACAGTTCCGCTTCCTGAGGCAGACACTTCTTCAACGCCCGGATGACCCCGCCGTTCCGTCAGCCGACAGTCTGGATGCCCGGATTTTGCGTACCTGGAAACCACGTTCCGCCAGCGAGCTGCCACCTCTGCTGTCGTTGCACTTCAGACTGCAGCGAACGATCCGCATCATCCCAATCAGCTCAGCCGCTCAGCAGGCCACTCTGCATCAGCTCGCCAGCACCATTCGTCGCATCAATCGCTGTCGTTCCGAAGAGCAGCGTTCCAGCCAGATACTCTCTGCCTGGGAACTCAATCCGTCCAACCCGGCGGTGTGTAATGCCTGCGACGCGCGGACCTGGTGCCCTGGCTGCTCATCGAAGACCACCCCCGCGCTCCCCGGGATTGCTCGTCCCACAACCTCACAGTGATCTTCTCAACGGTGACCGCTGCATCGGTACAGAAACAAGCGGACCAGCGACATCACAAATCACCCAGCCCTCCCTTTTTCACGAACCCAGACTGGCCGTCCCATAGACCGGGACCCTCGCGCCCAATGGCAGTCCCTTTCGCCGTCGGGGGCTGCAAGAGTCGTCTTTTGCTCCGCGAAAGAACGGCATTGAAAGTCCTTTCGCAGAGCGAAAGGCGACAATTCAAGTAAAGACGCCTTTTTTCGATTTTTTTTTCGCTATTTTCGAAAATACATCGTCCGGATCGCCCGTGAGCTGCATGGAAACGTTTGGCGTATGTCTCTCCGCTCCAGCAGAAAGGGCTGAGTCAGATGACCAATCCCGTTATCGATTATTTCCCTGTAGATCCACCAGGCACGCCATCCAACTGGCCTCCGCTCATCGCTGCGGCTGCGGTCGTGCTGCTGCTGTTGCTGCCGCTGTCCATTTCCACCACTGGGCCTGAACCGCCACCGGAAATCGGCCATCGGATCGGCGACCACGTTGATCGCATCATTTTTTTTCACGACAGTGAAAGCTCCACGGCTGGGGTGACGGCGTCAGCCATCTCCGCGGCAAGACCTCAGACGGCAGCTGTTTTGCCCGTCGAAATCGCAGCCATCCTGCCCAGCGTAGAAAGTTTCACAGAGCAGCCGGCGATGCCGCCGGCCCCTGAACTTCAGGACAGCGCAAAAGAGCTGGACGAACTCAGGAAGGACCTCAAGGAACGGCGTGCCATGGCAGAAAAGCTCGCCGGCAGTCACGGGCTCGCTGATGCCTTCAAAGAAGCCCGGAACGATGCCCGCGTTGCAATCTTCGTCCTCGACTTCTCGGGGTCCATGGAAGGCAGCCCTTTTCGAGAGATGTCGCGGGCGTTGATGACTGCTCTTTCGGACATCGAGGACGACCAGCTGGCAGCTGTGGTTCTTTACAACGACAGCTTTCTCTCATGGGATGGCAGCAGCTTCGCGGGGGCTGTTGAGCCGCGATTGATTTCAAAGCAGGAGATTGGCGCTCTGGAGCAGGCACTCGCCCTGATCGAGCCTTCCGGAGGCACCAACCCATGGCCTGCACTCGAAGTCGCCGCCAGTGCCCTTCAGCCACATCAGGGAACGGGAGCTCTGGTGGTGCTCTCAGATGGCTGGTTCGACGGAACCACACCCCCGAACGATCGACCACTGCAGGCATTTCGCAAGTTATGTAACGGCCTTCACGTCGCCGTTGTTGCCCCAATCGGGGCTGACTCTTCCACCCTGTCTGCCATCGCTGGCAGTAATGTTCGAATTGGGCCCTGAAAACTTTAAGGGATGACTTTTATGCTCTCCAGCTTCATCTACACGTCACTTGGACTGCTGGCAGTCATCGCGCTCACTGCCAGCCTCATCAATGCGTGGATTCTGATTCTCGCGCGAAAAACTCTCAATAAAACACGGGAGCTCTTCAAAGATGAAAAAATGACGCTGACCGAGCTCGAATCAGCTCTCAAGGAGCTGAGCGACAACACACCGGAATCAAGTCTGGTCCGGGGTCTGCGGGCTGCCCTCGATGCACAAAAAAAAGGTCTGGGTCGTGCGCGAGCCTATGCAGTGCTTCACCATCACCTCGACAGCATTCATGAACCCCATTTGCGCAGCTTTCTATGGGTGATACCCGCTGCCGCCGCCGCTGCCCCGGCTCTTGGTCTCCTCGGCACTGTCATAGGGCTGCGGGGGGCCTTCGCTGTGCTTGGCAACAGCGCCACGCCGGACCCACAACAGCTGGCGTTGAACATCAGTCTGGCGCTCGACACCACATTGTACGGGCTCTTCATCAGCATTCCAGCTTTGATGGTGTACGCCAGTCTCACAGCGTGCGCCAATTGGGCCGCACGAGTGGCGGAGCGGGTAGGCACACATTTCGTTGAGGTCGTACTATTTAAGTAGCTGAGAGGAGGCGATTGTGGTTCGACGACAGAGATCCATTGAGCAACCGGCACCTGAAATGGATGTGACCACGCTGATCGACGTGATGTTCATGCTGCTGATCTACTTTCTGACCACCAGTCTCGGTGACGCACACTCAAATAACCCTCCGGAATCAATGACATCAAATTCAAAGCTGACCAGCAGTTGCCTCGTCATATCGGTCGATGCCGCATCGACGGATTCAGCCGAGTCGTGGCGATACAGTCTGAGCGAAGGCGAGTGGCTGACGCTGCACGAACTCGAATCAGCCACTCGCGACTTCCTGACGGCGGACTACAAGGACATGGTTGCCCTCCGTGCCGACCGTGGCTGCCCGTGGCCAGCGGTCTGGAACGCCGTCGAGCTCGTTCAAAAGCTCAACGCAAGGCTTGATGTAACGCTCGAGGTAAGCCGGAAGGAGAAGCAATGACGACGACGTGGTATATTCGACGTTCAGGCGCAAGCTCCGGGCCCGAGCCGTTCAGCAGCGAAGAGATTCGGGAATCGCTGGCCGCTGGAGTCCTCAGCGCTGAGGACTCCGTCAGGTCGGAAATCGCAGCTGACACCGATAAATGGATTCAGCTTGGCGATCATGACGATTTTTTCATCTGGTGTATACCGGCAAGACGGACAAAGGCGGTTACAAAACTTGCCTATTCCGGCTCCTGTTTACTTTGCTTCACGGATTTGACATTACTCATTACTGCATGGTTCATATTAACCACTGGCAGTCATCGCCTGCTTCAACTTCTGGCGATGCCGGAAGCTGCAGTCTTCCGCGATTCAGTTGTCACGACTGGAGAGTCTCCCATCGAGGACATACGGGCCGTCGTATCGAGGGACAAGGTGACAATAGCAGGCCACGACGTCGCACTTGATACGGGATCAATTGCGACGGCACTTTCAAATACGGTGAATGCGATGCAGAGCACCGGGCGTTTCAGACTGCGTATTCGAGCTTCAGCCGATGTCGCCACGGAGGCCGTTGTGCGTGTCATTGACGCGACAGAGATTTCAGATGTTCCATGGACAGCCGTGATCATCGAGTGAAGTGAAACCCGCCGGGAGACATCATGATGCATACCACACAACGTACCCCTGCCGGCATTTCGGCATTGATGCTCTGTTTCTGCCTCTGCAGCGGCTGTCTTAACTCGGAGACCAGCAGCTTTCATTCCGCGACGAATGAAATCAAGCAGCTTGACGAGTTCGTGCTTGTGCAGCGGAATCCCTTTAAGGCAGTGAGTGAACTGCGGCGATTTATTAAACGTCAGAACACCGTCCCCGACTCAAAAGCTGCGCCGGCTTTGACCCGGCGACTGCAGGTGCTGGAGGCTTACACGGCGGTGCTGAATCACCTGCACAGCTCTTCCGCATCCGCAGAGCTCGAAAAGAGACTTCAGACTTTTGCGGCGCTCCTTGACAGCGATCGCAGCGATGGAATTCTCCCCGAGAGTTATGTGGCAACGCTTCTGGATCATCTGGCGGCGGAGTGTCAAGTCGGAGCCAGCGGGACTGCCGACGAGGCGAATATCAACCTGACCGTCCACATGCTGACACATCGTACGGAATCACAGAACCTGCTGAAAGTCCGAAGCGACGTAAAGGCACTTCTGGCACTTCGACAGGCTGAGCAACTCCCCGCAAATGCTGCGGTCACCCCCGCGCGGATCGCAGAGATAGCGGACCAGCTGGCAGCGGCGGCCCAACAGGAACTCCCTCCCGATGCCCGCAGACTTCAGGCCGCCCGCGAGGCGGTTGCCCAAAGTGCAGTACTCATGCGTGCAGAATACAACTCCCGCGTTGCACTTGATTTTTCCAGGGTTATCTCTGCCGATCCAAAAACAGCGGCAGCGTTTCCAGTGCTGCTTCGTGATCGTGGTGCGAATTCTGCAGGACAGGAGTCCATCGACTGCTGTGTCGTCTGCGACGGCAGGATTCTGGCGGTGAGCTGCCAGCAGCAATCGGTCTCCTGGGTATGTTCAGCAGGCTTCTCGACCGTCCACCCCGTGCTCCTGCAGTCGGGCCGGTTTCGAGTGGCTTTCGTGATGGAGACCAACGCGGATCGTCATCTTGTCCTGGTGGATTCAAGCGGTGGCGATAGAGGTTCCTTCCGGCTTTCGCCTTTCGGGAGGCCGCAGGCGCTTTTTGAGTTCTCGGGGGCTGTTTGGTTTCTAAGCGACGAGAGCCTTGTTCGTGTCGATGTCGACGGTGGTCGGATGACAAGTGCCAGGCTGCCGGAGTCACCACTCGCACTTGTGCAGCCGAGCAGCGACGGGATTTTGGTGCTTGTGGGAAGAAGTGGGGTGGTGTACTTCCTGCAAATCGCGGGCGACAGACCGAGCGTGCAGTCTCTGGTCAGACTCCCTGGCATTGAAGCGTTCAACGCAGTTCGAGGCACGTGGCTTGGGCATCAGTTGGTGCTCATCAGCACTGGCCCACAGGTGAAGCCGACACTGCACATCGTGGGCCCTGAGCAATTCGCGGCGAACGCTGATTTAATGCAGTGTCCGGAACGTCACGAGCTTCCTTTGCCTGACAACGGTGAGGCAGTGTCTGTGTTCACGGTGCCTTCGGGTCTGGTCATGACCATGTCGAACGGCGCGACGACGTTTTTGCCCTGCCGTGGAACCGATCAGCAGCCGCAGGTGAGCCACCACGATGACTCACCGACAGAGTGCATTCGCCTGCTTGATAAGCCCCAGCTTGCAACTGCGTGGCCCTTCACCGCGGACTCCGGAGTATTGTCTGTGACGGATAATTCACTCGAGTTATTGACAAAGCGAGGTTTTGCCAGGCGCTGGGCGGCGACTCGCTTCCCATCTGCTCCTCCGTGCAGCATCGAGGACGTGCAGTACGTGGAAGACGCGGGGCTGGTGGTGACTGCCGGCATGGATCGTGAGATGCGTCAGCCGCTGATTCTGGTCTGGCAGTCTGAGGGCGAGGCAGCACCGAAGCTGCGCAGCCGGATTTGTATCCGAAACAGCAACTGGGAAGGGAGGTAGGGTGTGTGGCATTGCATATTGCTGAGCCTGCTCCTGCAATCTGACGCTCGGGAGTGTCTGGAATTCGACTGGCACCAGCACCGGATCAGCTGGGAGCTGATTCCATGGCCGTTATCGCGGCAACTTTGGGAGGCGCACCAGCGAGCCAAAACGTGGGTGCCGGGTACGCGGGAATTCGCAGCGGACCAGCAGCTGATCGAGCGGAGTGTGAGAGAGCTTAAGTACAATTCCGGGCTGGTCCGGCTGCTTGAATACAGCATCGGTATGCAGGCTTACTACGAATACAATGCGGGAGATATTGCTGCTGCCTGCGAGTCGATCAGGCTTTACAGAAAACTGTGCAGGCCGTTCAACCGGATAAGAGTTCTCGAAAATCGAATTGCAGCAGATGCTGATAAGCTTGCTGCCGAAGCCGAACAGCTGGCGGCTGAGGGCCGCATTGAAGCCGCACACATCAAAGCTCGCGATGCAGTCCTGTCGTCTGGTTCCGCCCACGTACGTTCACGCGCCGTGCAGGCACTCGAAACCGATCTCGCGATTCGAGCTGTCAGCTTTTCGGGAATGGCTCCGGTCGAGCGCTATTTCGGGAACACACTCCTTGCAGAGCCCCCACTGGAGTCTTCCGCGCTTTGCCAGCCGCGGCTGGTTCAGGGCAACATGCCAGGCCTCATGCTGACGTTTGACAGCAGTACTCTGGAGGCAGCCAACACCTCAACGAGGACTGTCGCGGAGCGTTTGCAGCAGCAGCTGAGTCGTTCCTTTCCCGGGCTTGTGAGCATCGAGGCCGTTGATGCCAAACGCCTCCGTTTCAATTCCGACATCCGGCTGCGTGAGGTGTTTTTGAATCATCTGCGCAGCGTTCCCGTTCCTGAATTCAGCCGCTTTAAAAAAGTCGCAGCGGACGATGAGATCGTCTATTACCGTCAGGCGTGGGCATCAACGAACGTCAGGCAGATCAGTCTGCAGCAGTCGATGGAACGCTTACCGCTGAATGAGCTGAAAGAGATGTCTGCAGAATATGAGTTGATTTTCACGTCACTCTCCGAGACCGAACGAGCCGAGGCAGTGAAAGGCGGATGTTCACTTGAATATCTTGGGAAGTTGTATCCTTTAATTGTCTTCAGTCCCTGTACCTCGTTAACGGACGATGAGCGGCGTCTGTTTCAGACAGCGGCAGGAGATGAGTTTTTCGTGGCGACTGAGCAGTCACCAATTCGTGAGCTGGCACAGCAGGAGCTCCGAGCTTCATGGAAACCCACAGCGACTTTGAGAATCCGGGGGAATCCGAATTCGGTGGCTTATGCACGATGTGAGCAAATACTTCGGCAGGCAGGTGTGGCGTATGAGTTTGTGGCCCCGATGGACTGCGGGGTTCATCCGAGGCCTGCAGATTTCGATGTGTTTGTGGACGACGTTTTTGAGTCGCAGCTGTTGCTGACGATGTGGAACCTCTCCGGTGCAGCCGATGTGGCCGATGGTGTTCGTTCGCCTGTCCAAAATTCACTGGCAGGCGAGTGGTTGAGGGAGGTGCTGAGTCAGCTGGGATATTCAACAGAGACTGCAAAGACGGCCCTGACCATGATGCAGGCATTCGGGATGGCAACGTCTCTCGGAGCGAACGCTGTTTATGTCCTGAAAAGTCCCAAGGTTGTCGGGAGCGTGCGCGCGGGCAGCTTTCTTGTGAAATCACGATGGAGGAGTTCGAAGCCATGAATTCTGCGGGACCGTGTGTTTTGAGCATCCTGATGACGACCTGCTGGATCGGCTGGGCTGATGACGATACGTCGATTCGCGTGCGAGTCACCTCCGAGGGTCGCCCGGTTTGCTTCTGTCAGATCGTCAGTCAGGAAACTGACCAGTTCCTTGGCATCACGAGCTCTGCCGGGGAAGTTCAGATCCGGGCAGAGTTGTCTGGTGGCAAACCGCTTTCGGTGCACGTGGTACTCCGCTCTCAGCGTTTCGAATCCACTCTCCTCCCCGGCCGCACGAGGCAAACGATCAACCTGCCAAAACTGCAGCCGCCCCGGTTTGCGGAGGAGTTAGCGACGGCATCGGCCGCATCTGAGCGTACCCTGAAGAACCTGCTTCAGGAGCATCTGAACAGCAAAGGAGCAGAGGCTGTGGCCAGTTTAGATGCGGAGGCGCTTAAATCCCTGGAGGTACTTGAACAATCCCGTCAAACCATCCGAACGAGGGGAAGCAGGTACTGGGATTCACTCGACAACTTTTCGAGGCTGGCTCCGTTGCAGCCGCCAGCTGTCAGCGTTGCAAACGAGAGCAGCAGCCGGAGCTATGTTGATCAGTTGCGTCAGCGCGTGGATTACGGGAAACTGGGAAATCAGATTGAAGAGCGTTTGAGGAGTGGTGACTTTGAGATCATTGATAAGTATCTCTTCGACGAATTCGACCGCCTTGGGGTTATCGTGTCGCCGAATGACCCGACAAGGTCGCTTTTGAAACGGCAGTTGGCTGGCTATCGCGCGACGGCAAATGATCGGCAGGCGTTTGAATCACAATTTCCGGTCAGCTCGTTTCGCGAACTTGAATTAAGGCTTTCCACGCTTGAACAGGCCGCAGAGGCGATCGCAGCCAGCGATGATTTCTGGGGAGCACTGGACGCGCTGCGACTTTCTCAGGGGCTTCCGGAACTTGTCCGCAGCGAAATCACGCGGATTCGAAACGCTTCATTGACTGCTGACGTGGATGGTCTGGATGTCTCGGAAACGGAACGGCTGGCTGCAGTGAACGTGGATCATCGACTCACGTCGCTGCGGAACCGCCTTGCAGATGTGCAGCGAAAACCCCCTCGTTGAAGGAGTTTCTGTACAAAGACACGCGAAAATCGGCTATACTCTGGCGCGTAGAGACCAACCAATCCTCCGCATCGGAGATCTGCCGTGCTGCTGCGTTTTCTGTTCCTGGCTGTCGTCCTCATTCTCATTCCTGCGTGCGGCTCTTTTGCCGTCGCTGGTCCTCCTTCGACGCCCACGACAGCCACTGAAGGGCTCGCTGCCGATCCTGCCAATCCCTGGTATCCCACCGCGAACTTCCCGCGGTTGCTCACCCCGGACTGGGTTGGTGAACCGGGCGTCGAAGCCGTGATTGTGCTGGCAATTGACGACATGCGTGATCCCGCCAAATACGAAGCTGCTCTGCGCCCCATTCTGAACCGGCTCAAGCAGATTGACGGCCGTGCCCCCGTCAGTATTATGACAAATGACGTGCGCCCTGACGATCCACAGTTGCAAAGCTGGCTTGGCGAAGGCCTTTCGATTGAATGCCATACTGCCGATCACCCCTGCCCGATTCTTCAGGGTGGCGACTTTGCCAAAGCCCGTTCGACATACGAACGCTGCGTGGATCGCATGGCGTCCATTCCCGGCAACAGCCCCGTGGCCTTTCGCACTCCCTGCTGCGATTCTCTCAACACTGTCAGCCCCAGCTTCTACGATGGCATCTTCAGTCGCACGACTGCGGAAGGCCGCTACCTGCAAATCGACTCTTCTGTCTTTATGTTCTTCACCGGCCGCGACCCGGAGCTCCCGCGTGACCGACTCCTGGACGCCAGCGGCGCAGAACGCTTTTTGAAATACCTCCCCAAAGGCAACCGCTTTGGCGGAAACGTGCACGATCACTTTGTCAACTACATCGAAAACTATCCTTACCCATGGGTGATCAACGGTGTTTGCTGGCAGATCCCATGTCTCGCCCCCAGCGACTGGTCAGCTCAGCATCTGCAGGGAAAGAACAATCCCATTACCCTTGACGACTGGAAAGCGGCGATTGATCTGACAGTGGCCAAACGTGGATGCTTCAGTCTGGTGTTTCATCCGCACGGCTGGATTCAGCCGGAACAGATAGTAGAGCTGATCGATCACGCGGTCACGGCGCATGGCCCGAAGGTCAGGTTCCTGAATTTCCGGGAAACCGCGGACCGCCTTAACAAGGCCTACTGCGCCGGGAAGACTCTTCGGGACCAGCGGCCCGCTTTTCTTGAGCAGATGCAGGCCGCCCGTCTCAGCAGGCCGTCTCCGTTTGCAGGGCTTCCAGCAGCGGATGCTGCCCTGCTCGCAGAAGTGGCCGCGGACCCCGCAGCGTTCGGTTATCCGGCAGCGCGTCGCGAGGACGGCACTTCGAACGGTTTCTTCATTCACGACGGCCACTTCTGCTGGCAGAACGAACACACTTCAGCACGCCCGGATCTGCTGCAGCGTGAATCCTTCCCCGAAGTGCTCACCCGAGCCACCCGCGAAAAGGCACGAGCCAGCCTGCCGCTGATCCCTGTCGGTGCGGCTGTTGTCGATATCACGCCGGATTACCCCGTTCGACTCACCGGCTACGGCAACCGCATGCAGGAGGCGGAAACGGCTGCCGTCCGCATCCACGCCCGCGCCCTCGCCATCGGACCAAAAGATAGTCTGCATGCGGTGCTGCTGACCGTCGATAACTGCGGCATTCCTGCAGAGATGACCGAGCTGGTTCACCGGCAGCTGGAGGAACGGCTTGGCGAGCGACTGCCACGGGAACGTTTCGCCATCAGTTCCACCCATTCACATTCCGCCCCGTGGCTCCGCGGCTTTGCTCCCAACATCTTCGCCGCCGTGCCCGAAGACCACGCCGCGCGGCTGGCTCGCTACCAGGCAGAGCTCACAGAGAAGCTCATTCAGGTGGCTCTGCAGGCCTGCACCGTCCAGCGTGACGCGACGATCAGCCTCGGCTTCGGCGAAGCGGGCTTTGCGATGAATCGTCGGGTCATTACGGAAGGACGCTGGTCGGGTTTCGGAGAAACTCCGGATGGCCCGGTGGACAAGCGTGTACCGCTGCTGGCAGCACACGACCGCGATGGAAAACTCATCGCGCTGCTCGCCAACTACGCCTGCCACTGCACCACGGAGACCGGTGACTTCAATCAGATCAGCGGTGACTGGGCGGGCTTTGCCGCGGATTATCTGGAAGCCGAACACCCTGGTGCCGTTGCTCTTGTAGCTATCGGCTGCGGGGCGGACGCGAACCCATCGCCGCGTGGTACTCACGAAATGGCTCGACAGCACGGACGAACACTCGCCGATGAAGTCAATCGACTGCTGCCAGCAGTGCGTCGCGTCAGCCCGCAAATCACAGCGCGCCTCGCCCGTATCGACCTGCCGCTTGCCGGTGTCCCGAGCGAAGCAGAGCTGCAGCAGCAGGCGGAGCAGTCGGGGGTTGCCGGTTCCCGCGCCCGCTGGTTCCTTGAACAGTTCAAACAGGGCACCCCTGTCCCCACAACCGTTCCTGACTACCCCGTTCAGACATGGTGCTTCGGCGATGATCTGGCGATGGTGTTTCTGGGTGGCGAAGTGGTGGTCGATTATGCCCTGCGAATGAACGACATGTTCGACGGCAGTCGGTTGTGGATCAACGCCTACAGCAACGACGTGCCCTGCTACATCGCTTCCGCGCGGCTGCTTCGCGAGGGCGGCTATGAAGTGGATTCGTCGATGCTCTATTACCGTCGTCCAACGCGTCTGGCGCCCGAAGCGGAAGATCTCATCTGCGACACCGTCCAAAAACTGCTGCCCCACGAATTCTATTCCGCCAGTCTGCAGCGCGATTTCCCGGCGCCGCTGAAGCCCACCGCAGCCGTGTCCAGCCTGAAAACCCGCCCGGGCCTGCTCCCGGTACTCGCCGCTGCTGAACCGCTGATTCGTGACCCAGTCGCCTTCGACTGGGACGAACGCGGACGGTTGTGGGTCGTCGAAATGGGCGACTATCCGCTTGACCGGCCCCGTGGCCGCATTCGAGTACTCACTGATCGCGACGGTGACTGGGTCTACGATGAGGCGGTGACGTTTCTTGACGAACTGGCCTTTCCATCCGGCATTCAGTGCTGGCGAAACGGGGTGCTGATTTCAATGGCCCCGCAGGTGTTCTACGCGGCCGATACAGACGGTGATGGCGTCTGCGATCACCGCCAGCCACTGTATGCCGGCTTCATTGAAGGCAACCAGCAGCACCGGGTGAACGGACTTCGCTGGGGCCTTGATGGCTGGTTGTATCTGGCCAACGGTGACAGCGGTGGGCTGGCGGCCGGCACAGGGGCGCTGCCGGACGCCACCGATCTGATCACTCCACCAGGTCAGCCCGTGCTTCTGCGCGGTCGCGACCTGCGGATTCATCCGGACAGCAATCGGGCCGACGCTGTTTCCGGGACGACCCAGTTTGCACGGGAACGCGACGACTTCGGTCGCTGGTTCGGCAACAACAATTCCAATCCGATCTGGCAGTTTGCACTGGAGGACCGTTACCTGAGGCGCAACCCACACGCGGGCATACCTGGTGGCGTGCTGCAGATTGCCGACCCGCCCGGAGCCGCGCCGGTGTTTCCTGCCAGCCGTACTTTGGCTCGCTTTAATGACTTCGCCTTTGCCAATCGTTTCACCTCCGCCTGCGGGACGATGATCTATCGCGATGTTTTGCTGGGGAGTGAATTCGCGGGCAATGCGTTCATTTCTGAACCAGTGCACAATCTGGTTTCCCGACTCGTGCTCGCTCCCGACCAGAATGGTGACGGAAACACGCTCTCCGGCCGCCGCGCTGCCGATGAGCAGCACCGCGAATTTCTCGCCTCCACCGATAACTGGTTCCGCCCCACGATGCTGCGAACGGGCCCTGATGGAGCACTCTGGGTGGCAGACATGTACCGCGCTGTCATCGAACATCCCGAATGGATACCGGCCGAATACCAGCGGAAGATGGATCTGTTGGCAGGCAATGACCGCGGTCGTATCTATCGTATTCTTCCCGCCGCCGAATGCTGCGGGGGTGACTCAAAGCAAGAAAAATCGGAGCTCAGAAAACCGTTTCTCGCCAAATGGAACGAGATCCCGCTCGCGGAACTGGCGAGTCGAATGGCCAGCCCCAACGGCTGGTGGCGCGACCTGGCCCACCGGCTGCTGCTGCACCGTCGCGGCGAACTTACCGCAGCCAGCGCTGTGCCGGTGATGGCTGCACTCCGACAAATCGCAAACAGCGGCAAAGCTCCCGCTGTACAGGCGCTCGCAGCTCTCTGTCAGCTGCTTCCTGACGACGCCACTGCCAGCCGTCTGCAGGAGCTTGAAGCCGCACTGGCGTCCAGCGACGTGGAAGTGCGTCGCATGGCCGTAGAACTGCTGGAGCCTTTGCTTGCCGCAGAAGATCCCTCCCCAAACGCCCTGAAGCTTCTCGAACACGCATCCTCGGACTCGGCAATGCTCGTGCAGCGGCAGGTGTTGCTGAGCTGTGGTGAAGTGCGAACTGCGGCCGCCGCTTCTGTGCTCGCACGGCTGATGCTGCAGCACGCGAACCACGAGTCGCTCCGCAACGCCGCCCTCACTTCGCTGCATCCCGAAAACATCGGCAGTGTGCTGCAGCAGGTGCTGCAGAGTCCACCAGCACCGAACCGCGGAGCACTGCTGAGCCTGTTGATGAGCCAGGCTGGGGCGATGGGCGCAACAGAGGAGCTCGCTGCGCCGCTCACCAGCCTGCTGCAGGCTCTCAATGTCACCTCCGCCGCAGACAACTGGAAGCAGGCCACTGAAGTGCTCACCAAAGTTCTCAATGGCAAATCCGGTAAGCAGCTGGTGGGTTCCGCCGGCGCCAGCTTCACAAATGCGCTCACTCAGGCGGCTGGCGTCGCATGGACAGCTGCCGCGAATTCTGAGCTGTCGGACGACCAGCGTGCGGCAGCGCTGGGATTCGCTGGAGCCGCGGGAGTGGGGTTTTCGGCAGAGCGGCCAGTTCAGGACTTCCTGCATCCCTCCATTTCGCCGCTTGTTCAGCAGGCCGCCATTCGACTGGTGCTGCAATCCGGTGCTGCAGCTGACACGACGGACGTTCTGGCCCGGCTGCGGTCCCTCGCCCCGGCTGCTCAGGCGGAACTGCTCGATGGGCTGCTGCAGCGGGAGGACGGAACTGAGTTGCTGCTGAGCGCGCTGGAGGCCGGCAGCACGAACGCTGTGGATCTCGATGCCACTCGCCGTGACCGCCTGATGCACCACCGCAACCAGAAGCTGGCTGCACGAGCGCGTGGCGTGCTGCAGCAGGTGGGGGTGAACAACAGTCGTGAATTGGTGGTGACCGAGTACCGGGAAAAACTGGCCAGCCTCATCGGCGATGCTCCGGCTGGACGACAGGTCTTTGAAAAGCGCTGCAGCAGTTGTCATCGGCTCCAGGACCTTGGCCGCGATCTTGGCGCTGACCTTGCGGCACTTCGCGACCGTTCCACCAGTGCTCTGCTCACAGCCATTCTCGACCCCAACCGCGCAGTGGAGGCGAAGTTCGTGAGTTACACCGTGGTGACGAAGGACGGGCTTCAGTTCACAGGAATGCTGCGGGCCGAAACCGGGGCCAGTCTGACTCTCGCCGGTACCGACGGTCGCGAACAGACTGTGCCACGGTCTGACGTGGACGAACTGCTCTCGTCCGGCCGTTCCCTGATGCCTGAGGGACTTGAAAAGGATCTCACACCACAGGAACTGGCTGACGTGATGGCTTTCGTGCAATCCACCGGCAGCAGCTGGAAACAGTTTCCGGGCAACCAGCCGACCGTTGTTCAGCCGAATTCCGACGGCTCGATTGTGCTCCCGGCATCCGCAGCTGAAATCTACGGACCGACACTGGTCTTTGAAGACAAGTACGGCAATCTGGGTTACTGGTCCAGCACAGCAGATCATGCCCGCTGGACACTGGAAGTGCCCCGCGGCGGTGACTGGATCGTGGAGCTTGACTTTGCCTGTGACAACAGCACGGCGGGTGGCCTCATTCGCTTCTCGACGGGCACGAGGCTGCTGACCGCACGCATTCCTGGCACCGGCACGTGGGACGAATACCAGACCTGGCGCGCTGGCACGATCGACCTGCACCGCGGTCGCGTTCAGCTCACTGTCACAAGTCCCGATCAGCCCCGGACCGCATTGCTGGACCTGCGAGCCATTCGCCTGATTCCGCCGCAGTGATAATCAATCCTTCGGCCGAGCAATCCGCTGGTAAAGATCGCTCCTGAAGATCGCTACTGGAAGCCGGCTGCTGCCACAGGATCTGTCGTGGGAGCGTTTTGCGCGGTTGCGGGCTGCTGGTTCTTCAGGTGTTGTTCGACCTGCTGTGGATCCAGTTCGAGGGCACGTTGCTGGGCTGTTTCGGATACTGCCGTGAGTCCAAGTCGAGCGGCCACGTGTGCGAGTTGCAGCCAGGCGGTGGCATTGCCGGGGTCGAGTTCTGTGGCCTGTTCGAAGTCCACGAGCGCGCGGTTCCAGTCATTCAATTCCCGGCGGAGCAGACCGCGTTCAAGCCATGTTTCGGCGTCGCGGGGATTGATGCGAAGTGCTTCAGAGAAGTCGGCGAGCGCTTCGGGGATGTTCTGCAGTTCCCGATGCAGATCCGCTCGATTGCGTCGTGGAGCAAATTCGCTGGGGGCTGCTGTGATCGCACGGGAAAAATCTTCCAGTGCAAGTTCCTTGCTGCCCTGCCGTGCGAGTATTGTGCCGCGATTGACGAATGCTGCGGAGTAGTTCGGGTCATGGGTGAGGGCCTGCGTCCATGCGTGGACAGCCTGCTCCGGCTGTCCTGCTGCCTCATAAAGCACTCCCAGATCGTACCATGCGACTGGTTGCACGGGGTCGAGCGCCAGCGCCTGCTGGTAGGCCGCGATCGCCTGCTGCTGATTGCCGGCCCGCTCATGGTGCCACGCCAGCTCAAGGTACTCTTCGAAGGAATCAATACGTTCTGCACACCCGCAGAAGGTGACCAGCAGCAGCGGGAGGATGCGGTGAAAGGACGGCAGCAGATTCATGGCCGGCTTTTCCTGTTTCGTTGAACAGCCTGACGATGGCGACTCAGATCCCGGTTGCGATTGACAGCCGGGCAGCCCGGAAAGCAGTCGCCGAACAAGAGACGGAGACCAGAAGGCAACGTGGCCAAAAATCATGATCAGGCCGAAAGTCCACATTCCCAGCAGTCCGCCAATTCCGAGGTGCATCAGAAAACCCGTCAGCAGCATCAGCGGCCTCAGCGGAGCAATCCAGATCAGGGCCGGGAAGAAGACTTCCCAGACGATTGTGGCATGAGTTGCGAGGTCGCTGATCCATGGGTACCAGGCAATCCAGGTCATGTCAACGGACTGGTATTCAAGGTTTGAAAAGGCCAGCCAGACTGCTTCGCCGTTCCACCACGCGTCTCCCTGCAGCTTTGACAGACCTGCAAACCCGTAGATCACGCAGAAGTGAACCTGAATCAGCCGCAGTGCCAGTCGGGCGCCGGGGGAAGGACGAACACCGGGCACGGCAGCGTGATGACCTGCAGCGGCCGTCGTTCGCCGGGCCTGACGAACCTGCCACCAGCGGTCCACCGACAACAGGCTGCCGCTGGGCCCGACGCAGAGATACAGGCACAACAACCCGTTGATCTGGTCGAGCCCAAAGTTTGCCATCTGAGCACGATAGGAGTAGGACATGCAAATGAGAAATGACAGCACTGACGTAATTCGCGTGCAGCACCCGATCCAGAACAGAAACAGGACACTTAGACATGTCCAATGTACGGGCCACATCATGGCATCAGGCACGTACCACCAAAAACTGGGTGACACGGTTCCAGCCTGCATTTGCTGGATTACTTCGGGGCTGTTCCAGCCGTCAGTCGCCAGAAACGCTTCGAGGTTCAACCCCCAGACGATGTGTGTGTAGAGCAGCATTCCGCCCACAAGCACTCGCATAAAGCAAAGCACAACGGGGTCTGCAGGGGAGAACCAAAAACGCTCCCAGCCCTGCTGGATGAAATGCAGAATCCCCGAGATCCTCTGCCAGACGCCCACGAGCGGGCCTGTCGATCCGGTCATTGGAAATCCTCGCGAGCAAACGACCCCAGTGGCTGTTCTGTGTAGAGGTCCGGATCGGTCAGCTGGCCGCCAACTCGAACTCGAACCATCGATGACAGCTCATGGCGAATGGTGGACAGCGAAACCTGTTTGGCGTTGTGTTCGCGAAGCAGGTTTCGTGCGAATCCGCGAGCGATCCCGGGCTGCAGTTGTGGGTCTGAATTCCCAAGGACCTCGGACAGCATGAAGTGGCGGTGATACAGCAGTCGCGGGGTGATGTCAAAGTTTGGAAATCGCCCGGACAGGGTGCTGCCGTCATCCCGAGTCACGGTCCAGGAAACGAGGTTGCTGCTGCCAGGTTCCGGTGCGAAGTAATGAAATCCATGATTCAGATAAAGCGTCTGCAGGTAAGGCGAGAAAAAGTCCCAGATCCGGCGTGACGTGGCGGACGACGGTCCGATGGTCAGCGGAGCGGAAATGATGGCCACGAGGTGCAGCAGTAAGAGCAGGTTGAGACCAAGGTATCCGATTTTTCTGAATGAGCCAAATAAGAATCGCGCGGCGGTTTGCTTTGTTGAAGAAGCGACCGACGTCAGCGAGGGATCATCCTGGCTGGGTTGTTCTGCGGACACCGGAGGAAACATTCCAACGTTACCAGTTAAAAAAACGGCCGGCAGTTTTGCCATTTTCGGGCAACCTGCCGGCACGGATTTGAGGATCTGTTAATGAGTGACTGAGCCGTCACTGAGCAATCAGCGACCGGCAACTGTGACGAGCGAACTGTTCTCGGCGGTTTCGCTCACAGCCACGACGTACTTCTGACCGGCACGAACGTTCTGTTCAGAGCTGCTCACGAGCGTTTTCCCGTCGCGAACAACTTCAACACGGATACGGTAGGTGAAGTCCACGCCGGCCTGCTGGAGTGGGATCGAGTACTGACGCTGCGTGCCTGTCAGCGACATTTTCTGATCCATCAGATAGACGGTTGCATCGGCCGGAACCTGCACGAGCAGGGTAGCGGGCTGGACGCTTACTGCGGCGGCCGCCGGAGCCGCGTGAATAATCACGGCGCCGTGGCTGCTGGAGGAGCCGCTGGAACCGTGGCTGGGCGCGTGATGGCTGCTGGAGGAGCCACTGGAGCCGTGGCTGGCCGAGCGTCGGCCACCGGAGGAGCCGTTTGAGCCATGGCTGGCGGAACGTCGGCTGCTGGAAGAGCCGCTGGAGCCGTGGCTGGCAGCATGATGGCTGCTGGAAGAACCACTGGAGCCGTGGCTGGCGACGTGGTGGCTGCTGGACGAACCGCTGGAGCCGTGGCTGGCGGAACCTTCGCTGCCGGATGAGCCACTGGAACCGTAGTTCTTGTACTTCTTCGCTTCGGCGTTGCTGGCGCCCAGGGACAGCACTGCTGCGAGGCAGGCGTAGCCAGCGATTTTCTTGAATGAAACCATGTTAGCACTCCTTAACCACCGGGAAAATTTGCGGCACAGCAAACACCATGTTTGCTGTTACCCCCACATTGACGAACGTTAGACACAGAACTTTCTGCAGACTGCGCTGGCTGACCAAACACCCCTGTCGCAGGAAGTTCTGTCCGGGACTTAGGCCACCCTGACACCCCATTCTGACATGCTGAATCGGGTAAATGTACTGAATGCGCGATCTGTGTCAATTGAATTTTCTGCGTAGAATGGAGCAAATGCGTCGTGATTTTGCCTGGCCTGTGGGTGGGATGGTGAAACGGCGCGAACACGGGCAAATTGGGAGATTTCAGTTCCATCTGCCAGTTGACATGCCGCGGCTGGATTGAGTCACAACAACGCAGTGTGGCGTGCGGTCGATGTCAATCGGCCGGTAACGTCCCCGGTGCGATCCTGCTGCCGTTCTGGCCGCACGGGCACGTACCGTTACCGGCGGATTCGGCTGTCACAAAGTGCCATGTACCTCCACGCCGGATTTGCAGTGTTTTTATTCACCGCAAGTACATCTGGGACCACAATTGTGCCACGTCTCAAAAGACCCGCTCGCCACCGCAAACACCCCTGCCGAGCCGCGACCGTCAGGGAGCGGAAACACCACCTCAACACGCGGCCGTAACTCCCAAGGTGCATCGTAACTCCCAAGGTGCATG
>JBJTOP010000132.1:0-20783 GCA_046074645.1 Planctomycetaceae bacterium
GGGCCGCTGCCGGCGAAGAGGACGATGCCTCGGCCGCCCGACTGGCAGACGTCGTTGAATTCATCCGCCGCGAGCAGGTGCCGGCTGTGTTCGCGGAGAACATTCTGGATCCACGGCTCTCTGAGCAGGCTGCGCGACAAGCGCAGGTTGAGGTGGTCGCAACGCTCTACACTGATGCACTGGGCCCGGAAGGTTCCTCAGGTGAGACGTGGGAAGAGCTGTTTTTGTGGAATGTTCAGACCATCTCGGAGTCTCTGAAGTGATCACTCAGACTCCTGACAAGCAACCGCGGACCGTCGTGGCGATGGATGCAGCAGTTCCTGGAGGTCCGTGTGGATGCCATGCCCCTGCATCGGCTCACAACGCTGCGATCCTGCCATACTCCGGCAGAGGACACCGCGAACCCGTGCCGTCTGCGGCGGCGATCACCTTTGTCAGTGTGAGCGTGCGCTACGCGCCGCATCTCCCGGATGCCGCGTCCGACATCACCTTCACCGTTCACTGCGGAGAGCGTGTCGCCCTCACCGGTCCCAATGGCGCAGGTAAAAGCACGGTTCTGGCTGCTGCTGCAGGCCTGATGCTGCCCCACCACGGCCAGATTCGCATTTTCGGAAACGCGGTTGGCGCGTGTCATCACCGCACGGCATGGGTTCCCCAGCGGACTGAAGTCGACTGGAGATTTCCTGTCACTGTTCGGGAGTTCGTAATGACGGGGCGTTATGTTCACCTCGGCTGGTGCGTCGGGCCAGGTGCAGACGATCGGGAGCTGGTGAGTTATGGACTCTGGAGACTTGGACTGACATCGATTCAGCAGCGACGCATCGGCGAACTCTCAGGGGGACAGCGACAGCGCGCACTGCTCGCGAGGGCACTCGTGCAGGAGGCTTCCATCTTTCTGCTCGACGAACCCCTGAATGCGCTCGACACGCAGACTCAGGGAGTCGTCCACAGGATTCTCGCGGAAGAAACGGCCAAAGGTGGGTGCGTACTCGCCGCTCACCATGACCTCGGCAGCCTTTCCAGCTGCTTTGATCGCTCCATTCAGCTCCGGGAAGGCCGCATGGACCACTCGCCCCGGTAAACATCCTTCTTCAGTACATCCCTGTCCCTTATTCCATGGAATCTCTGCATGTTATGGCTCATTGAGCCGTTCGAGCATGGCTTTATGAGACAGGCATTCATTGCCAGCCTGCTGATCTCCCTGTGCTGCTCACTCCTCGGCCCGCATGTTGTGCTCAGACGCATGACTTTCCTCGGAGATGCACTGGCCCATGCCGCCCTGCCGGGACTCGTCACGGCATGGCTTCTCGGTACCAGCCTGTTTGGAGGAGCACTCGCTGCAGGACTCGTCACAGCTTCCGGAATCAGCTGGCTCGGCCAGCAACGACAACTCCGCGAAGATACGGCGATCGGAGTGCTGCATTCAGGAATGCTGGCACTCGGAGTGCTGCTCATCAGTGCCACTGGCAGCTTTCGCGACTTCTCTCGAATGCTCTTCGGGAATGTCTTTGGCATCTCTGATACAGAGCTGCTCGGCATCGCTGTTCTCACGCTGCTCATCGCCCTGCTTCTCCGACTCTTCCGCAAGGAACTGCTCCTGACAGCACTCGACCCGGCACACGCGCAGGTGATTGGCCTGTCACCTGCCCGGATTCGCACACTGCTCCTCTTCCTGCTCACGCTGACTGTCGTAACCGCAATCCAGGCTGTCGGTGTCGTGCTCACAACCGCCCTGCTGGTGACGCCCTCAGCCGCCGCCGTCGTCCTTGGAGTGCGGCTTCGATCCATGTGGAAGGTTGCCTTTGCAATATCGGCCAGCTCCAGTTTCGTGGGACTCTGTGCGTCATGGCACCTGGATGTTTCCGGAGGTGCCACCATTGTCGTCTGCTGCAGCTGCAGCTTTCTTGCCGCACTCACCAGACAGCACTTCCGTCAAAAAGCACAATCTCGCAGCCAGATTCCTGATCCTGGCTTCAACTCCACCGAAACATTCTGCTAAACTCACATCACACAACTGTCGGACTGGTCGGAGACAGTAATCCTCTTTGCCGCAATCGCCCCCTGGCTATCACCCATCGCCAGATGGCTTGCTCTGGATGGAATCCGATCCGTGTCCCACGACCATCACCACCACGCACAACAACTCACACTGGGCATCAGTTTCTTCCTCGGTGCCGTGCATGCGATTGAACCGGGACATGGAAAAACGGCCATGTTCGTGTGGATGCTGCAGGGGCGTCGCAGTCTCTGGTATCCCGTTGTGATGGGGCTCTCCTCAGCTGCCGCACACTCGGCCTCGCTCTTCCTGATTGCCACACTCGTCCACTTCACACAGCACGCGCTGTCATCAGACCACAGCCACGAAAATCAAGTCTCACTTGCACTCCAGTGGCTCAGCTCGCTGCTCGTCATTGCCGTTGGCCTCAATATGCTCCGGCACGCGACCACTCGTCGCCAGACCTGCTGTGGACCTCATCAGCATCAGCCACACCCGGTGGCTGATGGCGACTGCTGCAATGCTCCCAGGACGCCACATCACGAAGTGCTGACAGTCGTCACACTTAACATCCCAGGTGATCAGGCAAACTCCACAAACATGAGCCGTGACGGCCTTCGCACCACCACGCTCCTCGGCGTCGCCGTCGGCCTGATGCCATGCCCTACCGCCCTCGCCGCCTGCTTTGCAGGACTTTCTGAACGATCCCTCTGGTCCACTCTGCTGACAGTCGGCCTCTTCGCAGCAGGTATCGCGGTTTCACTCTCCGTCACCGGACTGATCCTGCAACTCTGCGGACACTGGGCCCAACACCGGCTGGCTGCCACTTCCCGCCTGCCCTGGGCCGGCATTCGCGCCGCCCTGATTCTGCTCACCGGCCTGTTCTGCGTCTGGAAACTTCTTTAATTCCGCCCCTGGTGATCAATGCTCTTCAGCATTGCCTGAAGTCCCGCCAACCCCCTCGGCACTGAATCCGGGAACGGCTCCAGCACCAGCTCTACCTCCTCCCCTTCACTCAGTCTCAGACAGCCTGCAGCCAACTCAAGCACACACGCCGTCTCCCGCGGGCCCGGCAGCAGCCGCCATGGTCGCAGATGCCGTCGAACCAGCAGTACCCGCCCGGCATCGTCAAGCATGGCCACGTCAATTGGAAATCTGAGCCAGTGAGTATGAATGGAACCGCATGGAGCGAGCAGCAGTCCGCAGTCAGTCGGCAGTTGCGGCTGAAACTGCAGACCTCGCAGCCTCGACAGAAATGTCACCGCCAGCTTCAAATCCGACACCACCACCTCTCCACTGCCACGCTTCAACAGCCGCGCCTTCATCAGAACCCCCGAATTTCAATAAACGTCTCCACAATCCGAAAGAACTCCACAAATGCCGGTCCAAGAGTCCAGATGAACAGGCCGGGCAAAAAACAGATCACCAGCGGAATGACTCGCTTCGTCGCCAGCGAATTCGCGAAGGCAATTGCTCGCTCCCGTCTCCGAGCCCGTAAATCGTCCGCCTGAATCCTCAGGACCCGCGTGAGCCCCATCCCAAGCTGCTCCGCCTGAACCAGTGCTGACACAAAGGTTGAAACCGCCGGAATGTCGATTCGCGCTGATAAACGCCTGAGGCATGCGGCTCGCGTGATACCCGCCAGCAGCTCCGACTGAAACTGCCGGAACTCCATGGACAGCGGTCGCCCGGAAAGTCGCGTGGAAAGGATCCGCGCCAGCGCCGCATCAAACCCCGCTCCAGCTTCACTCAGAGTGGCCAGCAGCTCCAGTGCCAGCGGCAGATCCTGCTCGATCAAAGCCACTCGCTCAAAACGCCGCCGCCGCACAACCACCGTGGGAATTGATGTGAGCAGCAGCAGGAGCAGCCAGGGGGACGCCTGAAGTACAGGCAGGAACGTGTCGCCCACCCCGCCTGGAATTGCCGCCGCAGAACGAATCATCAATTGCTGCAGACCACTTGTCTGAAATGCAATCGCCACTCCCAGACCAATGCTCGCCATAACCCCCGTTACCACACAGAACACCATTTCCGGGCGACCCGATCGATAACCTGCAAGAAAAAGCCATCGGGAAAGCATCGACAACTCGCCCGGACCCTGTTCCCGAGTCACCGCGGTCTCGGCACCTGCCAGCGCCGCAGTTTCCCAGCGACGACGACTTCGCGAACGCAGCCACTGCCGACGCACCCCTGCTCCGGCTGCACCCGCAATGACAGTGATGATGAGCAGTGCGGCGATCCTCATGTCAAAACCTCGGGCGGCTGATCACATTCATCCACACAATCCCGAACGCCTGAAGTATCGTCGTCGCCGCAATGCACCAGCTGCCCAGCGTCGAACTGACAAAATCCGACATCTGCTCCGGATTGTTGTTGTAAACAATCAGGGCGATGAACCATGTCAATGCCAGCACCGCAAATGCAGAAAAACGCGACTGTGCAGCACTCGACTGCAGACGCCTCGTCACGTCCATCCGGTCCCGCAGAGTCCGACCGACCGACGACAACGTATAAGAAAGCTGGCCTCCAGCCTCCCAGTGAACAGCCAGAGCGGACGAAAACAACAGAAATGACTCCAGCGGAACCCTCCGCGACAGGGACTGAAACACGTCTGCTGGATTATCTCCCAGCCGAATCCGGGCCGAGAGATCCTGCAGGAGTGATTTCAGGGGCGCACGCGCTTCCACCACCGCGGCTTCCATCGCATTCCCCAGACTCGCCCCCGCTCCCAGCGCGCCGATCATCAGATCAATTGAGTCCGCCAGCTGATTCTCCAGACGCGCCGCAGATCGCTCCGCCAGCAGGGCAACCACCTGCGCTGTCAGCATGCTCGCAATCAGCGCCGCTGCCGCAGTAAACGCCGCCTGAAACCGGAGCAGAAGAAAAATACCGGCCGCCACTGCCCCAGCCAGCAGCGGAAGCCACCAGTTTCGCCGCAGCATCTGCGGCGATTCCTCTGCGGCTGCATCCACCACAACACCGTCTCCAGCCAGCCGCTCCACGGCGCGAGAATGCCGCCGCTCACGCAACAGTAACGCCACTGACGCTCCCGCCATCACCAGCCACACAATTCCAAACAGCACCACTTCCATCCGTCCATTCCTTCACAGACTCCCCGGCTCAACGTGCCACCGGCTGAAACAGCGCCAGCGGCAGTTCCAGCCCGTCCAGCCGCAACTGCTCCACCACCCGTGGCACAATCCCCGTCGATGCAAATTCTCCTGACACCATCCGACCACTTCGCCCTCGAGACCGGAAGACAAAAATATCCTGCAATTGCGGTGTTTCTCCCTCGAGACCCGTTAACTCTGTGATCGCCTGGATTCTCCGCACCCCGTCCTCATACCGCCGGACATGGACAATCAGCTGAATCGCTGATGCAATCTGCTCACGAATCGCTCGGGACGGCAGATCCAGGCCTGCCATGAGCACCATTGTCTCCAGACGTGCAAGGGCGTCACGCGGGCTGTTGGCATGGATCGTCGTCAGACTCCCGTCGTGCCCTGTATTCATCGCCTGCAGCATGTCCAAAGCCTCGCCGGCTCGCACTTCCCCGACGAGAATTCTGTCCGGTCGCATCCGCAGGGAATTCACCAGCAGATCACGAGCCGTAATGCGGCCACGGCCCTCCACATTTGCCGGACGCGTCTCCATTCTCACCACGTGCTCCTGATCCAGCATCAGCTCCGCAGCGTCCTCAATCGTCACAATCCGCTCGTGCGGCGGAATCACCTCCGCCAGAGCTCCCAGCAGCGTGGACTTCCCGGAACCTGTGCCCCCGGCGATCAGCACGTTCTTTCTGCCCCGCACCACGCACTCAAGGAACAACTGCATCTCCGCGGAAAACATTCCAAATTCCCGCAGATCTGTCCGCCGCAAGCGCCGCACACCAAAACGGCGAATCGACAGCGTTGGCCAGTCCAGAGTAACCGGGGGCAGCGTCGCATTGACGCGGCTGCCATCCGGTAACCGCGCATCCACCATCGGTGATGATTCGTCAATCCGCCTGCCTACCCGCGACGCAATCCGCTGAATGATCCGCACCAGATGTTCCGCGTCACGAAAACGCACGTCAGTTTTTTCCAGCCTCCCGAAACGCTCGATGAAAATCAACTCCGGACCATTCACCAGAACATCACTCACAGCCGGGTCCGCCAGCAGCGGTGCGAGCGGTCCCGTGCCGGTAATCTCCTCCTCCAGATGCTCCACCAGCCGCCCACGCTCCTGCTCGTTCAACGCCAGATCCTGCTCGTCGAGTACCCGCAGCACAAACTCACGGATAATCTCTGACAGCCGCGCTTCGTCAGAATTGAGCAAATCACGCTGATCAAGATCGGTCAGCAACTGCTGGTGCAGCTCGTTGCAGATCTGCTGAAACGAACTGGCCTGCACCCGCTCAGCTGCTGTCGGCTGCAAAACTCGCGACGCCGGACGCTGCGCCCCGCGAATCTGCTCCGCCGGAAGCTGCAGACTCGCTCGCAGCAAACGCCGACGCGCATCCTGCACACCCTGCTCAGACTGACTCATCCCTGCTCCCCCGATGCTGACTCTGAACTGAGCGATTCAAGGTCCGCTGTCAGCTTCTGCAGCGTCTTCGCAAATCCACTGAACAACGGCGATCGTAATGCCGCCGGCTCACCCAGATTCGCCGCCGTGATCAATCGCTTCTCCCACGGAAACACGTAATCCACTTCCCGATTCAATCGCACTGCAATGTCTTCAATCGTCAGATTTCCCGAAATGTCCTGCTGACGATTCAGGATCAATCGCTGACGCTCCGGTGGGACTCCGATCTGTTCCAGCACCCGCAGCAATGCTGCTCCGCCAATCAGCGTCGGAACCACATTCTCCATCACCACCAGCACCAGATCACTCAGGTCCAGCACTGCAATCACCACACGATCAAACAACGGAAATGTATCCACAATCACGTAGTCATATGCTCGTCGAGCCAGAAGGATCAGCCGCGAAATCAGCGTGTCGTCCACATCCATCGCTGCCACCGCGTCCACAGGCGCTGCCAACAGATGCAAACCACTCGAATGCTCAATCGCCATCTGCCGCAGGAGCGTCAAATCCAGACGCTCGCGAGCACCTGCCACGTCAGCCAGCGTTCGCTCCGGCTGCAGATTCAACAGCGACGCCGCGACTCCCATCTGCAGAGATGCATCAATCAGCAGCACACGTCCCGGATGCCTCAACGACAAACTCACCGCCGTATTCAGCGCCAAAGTTGATTTGCCGACCCCACCCTTGTTGCTGATAAAGCACATCACGCGGCCCGCTGCAATTGCCGATACCCCAGCCGCCCCCCCCACAACCCCCGCTGTGTCCGACCCCGATAACAGCTGCCGCAACTCCGCTGATGACACCGGCCGCCGCAAAAAATCCCGCACTCCTCCCCGCATCGCCTCGATCAGCACACCGCTCTCAGATGCCCCGTCCATCAACTCGCCCGGACGAAACACCGCCACCACCGGAATCGCAGGCACCACCGCTCCCAGCTCCCGCGACAGCCGCAGAACCTCCCGTACCCCCAGACTCAGTGGTACCAGCACCAGTCCCGGGGGCCGCGATCTCACCTCCGCCTGCAACCCATGCTCGTCCGCCACAAACCGCAGACGCGGACGCACCTCACCCCGAAATTCCGCCGCCGCTCGCAGCTCCTCCTGCAGCCCACCATCCGCCCCAAGGATCAGCACATCCGCCTGCATTGCCAACTTCTCCCCTCCAACCTATCGGACCAGTATCGGGACAAGCAGAGCCTCCGCCGACAGCGTCGCTGCAGCCTCCAGCACCTCAGTGGAGATGGCCCGCTCCAGTGGCTCACTGAAGACGGCCGATGCGTTCACCCACCCCACCACGCCCGTCCGCTTCGTCAACTGCAGCCGCTCCGGATCCACGTCAGGCTCCAGATCCACACAACCAAGACTCACAACCCTCCCCGCAGCCACTCCGGCAGTCGCATAAATCGCCACCCACGCCCGCCGCACGCCACCGTGAACCGGCTCCGACCCCACCACATTCGCTACCACCGCCGCCACTCCCGCTGCAGGGATCGCCGCCGAAACTACCCCGCCAAGACATCGCCCCTCGCTGACTCCAGTCGCATTGCTGCATAGCCCCGCCGCCACCGTGCCGTCCACAAGCTCACCCGCAGCCGTCAACTCCAGCACCTCAAGTCCGCCGTCCAGCCATCCCTGCCAGTAAATGTCGGAAATCGCCAGTGACAGGCCCCCAGGGACACCACTGGTCACCACCGACCGCCCCACACTCACAGCCGAACGCAATGCCGCAACTCCAGTTCCCCGAACGGTCAATCCGTGATGACGCGGCGAATAACCGGCGACAGGATCGGCAAATGCCAGCACGGATCCCCTCGCAAACAGCCACGGGATCGATGGCCCCCGTGAACTGACACCAGCCTCACTGTCCAGCGCAGACAAGCCTGGAGTCCTTCGCAGACGAACCAGAAACGCATCCGCCCCAACCGCGCCCGGCTCAAAGTCCGCCCGAACATAACTCGCTGATTCCGAATGATCCAGCGCCGCTGGGTCCCAGCCCCCGCTGACCATGTCCCCGTGCGGCTCGTCATCCCTGTTCAACTCCAGCTGCGGTTTCCAGACCACCGGACTGCCCAGCGATAATTCCCTGCCGGCAGCCATCACCGCAGCCCCCGCACCGCCCGTCAGATTCACAATCGGGCCCCCGCCAAACTGGCCCCCACCGTCAAAGGCCCCGTCGTCGCCATTCCCCGGGTCCAGATCGTCGTCGAAACACAGCCGCGCAAAATCCGCAGCCCGCTGACGACGCACTTCATCGCGGTCCGCCGCCAACTCCCGCAGGTCGTCCCGGAAACGCAGACCTTCCAGTGCCACCGTATCGGCGGCAGACTGCAGCTGCTGTCGGGCTAACCGCACAAAGCCCACATCAATCACCATCGCTGCGAACGCAAACAACGCAAACAGCAGAATAGCATACATCACCAGCCCGAAGCCCCCGCGTTGGCCACGAACGGCCCCAGACACAGGCCCGGCACTCACAAACCGCCTCATCGATGATCACCCGCGCGACGCTTCGTCCCGCCGAAGATCTCCCATGTTCGCTGTCCACCCACAATTGACTCCACCACCACCGCGTCATCCAGAGGACTGAAGTCCGGCAGTCCATCCGCCGTCACACCCGCCCCCACACCACTCCCGCCATCACCGCTTCGCGGCAGGCCGACAGCCTCGAGTGTGATCGAGTCGGCTGCGACAGCAGACTCTCCACCGCCACCCGCCACCAGCGCCAGCGCCGCCTGCAGACGCGATGCACTCGCCGCCGGAACCTCGAGCATCGCACGCCCCCCACGAGATCCCGCGGCTATCCGCACGTCCCCCGCCACCACACGCGCCTCATTCCCCAGCTGCACTGGACTGTGCTGCACTGTTCCCGCCGCCAGAGGTACCCGACCACGCTGCACAATCGCAACCCGATCGCCCGTGAGAAACGCATCCAGTCCCCCGACGTAACGATCCGAAACCGCCATCAGCACTGTCCCCGGTGCCGCATCCGCCAGATAGCCCGGGCCTGTTCCCGCATCCAGAAAATCCGTCGCACGAAAAATATCCTCACGCCGCTTTGCTGCCTTCAATGTTCGCCCGTAGAACCCCTCCAGCTGCTCCGGTTCGAGCGCATCCGCAAATCGAGGATCTCCGGCGTTTACCAGTCGAGTCGCGTGGCGACGACGATTTCCCAGCCAGACTGTCTCGGAAAACTCCGTGAACTCCGGCAGATCCTGAGCGGCCACGGCGATGCGACGCTGACCCTCCGGAACGGACTCAGTCACAGCGTGATAAGCCGCCGTGAACAGTGTGCCCCTGGCCGCCAGTGCTGCTGCCAGACGCTCCACATCCCGGTCCTCCACCGCAATCAGCAACGGCGGACCTGTCGGCACGGCCGTCAAGGACTGACCTGGCACCGCCTCACTTGCCCGACCGCCAATCGCCCGCAAAGCCGCTGCCGGAGCCGGAAAACCAACAGGAGCAATCACGATCGCATCGGCCGCCACAAACCACGCCTCACTGCGATACCCCAGCGAATCCTCCTGCGTCCGCAAGGTCGATCGACGCGCCTGCTCATTCCGACGCCGCACGATGCGGGTGCCATCCGGGCGAGTTTCCGTCTCCTCCTGCTCCTGATCACTCTCCAGTGACCACGACGCCAGCAAATCAATGCGATCTTCCAGCTGCAAATGCTCAGCTCCGTATACTCGATTCCACGGAATCGCAAATGCTGTTCGGCCCGGTGGAATAAATGCCGTAATCGCCGGACGGTCTCCCACCACAGTCGCCTCATCCGCCACACCGTCCTGCAATGCCAGCGGAAGTGTCACTTCGCGGTAGTCGCCGCGTGACATCGCCGGGAAGCCCGCCTGCGATGTTCCCCCAGCGGCCGCAGGAGCCGGCGGATTCACCCCACGCTGCTTCAGTACGTCAGCTGCCCGCAGAAAACTTCCTGCAGGAATATCGTGACGCGCGACCGCACCAAGAATTGACTCCACACGCGTCTCAATCCCCAGCCTCTGAGCGTCTTCGGGACTGACCTGCTCCGTACGCAGCCTCCGCGTCGCCGGATCCACAAACGCATCCCGCGTGACCACCGCGTAAGCCGGTATGGCTCGCACAGTCACGGGCGCCATGAGCATTCCATGGGATTCCTCTGCCGCCAAACCTGATGCCTCCTCCCCGGCACCGGCCTGCATGGAATGCGCCACACAGGTGATCCGCAACTCGCTGCTGATCGCCTGCTGCAATCGAATCACATCGTCCGGATTCACCGCAATCGCCACCTCGTAGTGCGGCTCATTCTGTATTCGCTTCCCCTGAGTCAGTGAACTGACCGCCGACGCTTCGTTCCGCACGTAAACCGGTCGCAACACCATCGCGTCGCGGGCCAGGAGTACGGCCGTGGTTGTTTCCGGCTCCTGAGCACGCGAGACCGGTGCCAAACCGACTGTCGCCGGTCCACTCGATTCACCTGCCTCCCCTCCGGACATGCTCGCCAGCAGATCCAGCCGATCACCCGCCTGCAGGGAATGCACGCCGGTGAGCACTGAGGCGTCCAGAGTCAGCGCCCGCATTCCACGAGGCGTCGCTCCCGCGATTCCCTCCGGCGTTCCCTGCGGAAAAAAGGTGTCCTCACGAAATGCCAGACCCGCCCGCTTGTCCCGCCGCACCACTCGCCCAATGATCCCGTTCACGTTCATCACCGCACCGCCCAGCTCCATCAGGCTGTCCGCGGGCAGAGGCCGTCCATCCACCACACACAACACCTCACCGGCCGGTCCCCGCTCAACCGACTCCACGCGCGATTCAATCACTTCTCCGCCAGCCCCGCGATACGTGGCAGCGATCCCCACAACACTCTGCGGCGGAAGTCGCTGATACATTAATCCTCCAGTGGACGGGTTGAGCATATCTTCGCGGGTGACCCGCGTGTAGGCTGGAATCGGCCGCACGTTGATCGGAATCCGCACCTGCCACGGATCCTCCTGAACCACACCCCACGGATTCCGCAGAACCCCAGTGGAATACAGCGCTCCCACCAGCCCCGAGATCAGCGTCAACGCCGCCAGAAACACTCCGGCGCGAGAGCCGGAAGAGGATCGCACAGAGGATGTTCGACTGGATCGCATCAGCAGGCCCCCCTCAAATTCCTCAGGATTCACGCCCTAATCAAAGAGCTCACGCCGATGAATCGACTGCGCCGAAATCACTCGCCGGAATGGCCGCACCGGACGGCCACCCGTCAACACCTGACTCCCCATCGCCCCAAGCGCACCCAGCCCGTACCGGCCACCATAGACACCCGAATACAGCCCGCCACTCTCCAGGGTTGCTCCCGTGAGAGCTCCCGGACGGCTGCCAGGATTCAATTCTGATACTGTACTATCGTCCGCCGGGAGCGGCTGTCCCAGAGTTGTCTCGAAGCTTCCAGCCGGATTCGGCCGAAAGCCGGCCATCACAGCCGACTGAAACGGGTAATTCACTCGCAAAGCCGCAATCCCGCCGTGATCCATCGCACCCGCAACGGCCTGGCTGAGCAGAAAAGGGTCGGGGTTGGGAAGCGTGTCGTCCCCCGGAGCGTCCTCTGTGTCCACCTCCTCCACCACGGCCGCCCAGCGAATCGTCTCCGCTCCACCAGCATCGCGACTCACGATTACAGGAATCGCCACTGCGTAATTCGCCGCGACTGCACTCGGATAGACACCGCCGGGATAGACGTTACCGACAGGCGGTGCAAGCGGCGTTGCCCGCTCCAGCAATGCTCCCGGATATCGCAACAGTCTTGCATCTGCAGTTCCGTCATTGTCCAGATCCGGGCGATCCACAATCATCAGCGGTGCCAGCTGCTGGTTCAGAATCGGCATCTGCGGGACCAGATCCCTGAAGACGTTCCCGCCAGGATTCGCCGCAAAAAAAGCCTCCAGATCCACCACCAGCCACGCTTCGTCGTAGAGCGACGCACGCACGGCGTCCGACTGCAACGCGTCTTCAAATGTCTGATTCGCAGGCAATGACGTGCGGCTGAGTTCCCTGGCACCCACGTCGGCCGCCTGCTGCAGGCCCTGAGCAGCAAACAGGGCATGACCGAAGGTGAGGATCGCGGCCAGAAGCAGATACGTCACAAAGGCCACCAGCGCGAACTCCACCAGCGCCTGCCCGCGACGACCACTCGGTGCCTCAATCGATTCACCCTTCCGCCACTCCCATCCTGTCGCTCGCATCGGCCGCTCCTCAGACTACCAATGAGCAATTCCGCCGGGCCAGAACAGCCAGCACACATAACCCAAAAGGATGGCCGGACCATAGGCGTAGTCCCGCTGGCCTCGCTTCAATGCCAACAGGGCCAGAACACCACCGGCCACGGCCATCCAGAACGCAAACAACAAAATGCCTGCAGGGCCCAGAACACATCCCAGGGCGATCAGCAGTTTGGCGTCACCACCTCCCAGCTTTGCACCGTGAAACAACACCAGTCCCAGCAGCAGACTCACGGCACCCCCGGACAACACCATCCACCAGCGAATCCCTGCCCAGCCGAAAACCGCTGCCAGCACTCCGGCAGCCAGAATCAACACCGAACACGAATTCGGGATCCTGCGAGTTCGCAGGTCCACTGCCGCTGCGAACACCAGCGGCAGCAGTGGAAACAACAGCAGAAGCTGAGATACCGTGAGGAACTCCATGAACTAATTTGCCTCGACAATCAGTCCGCCAAAGTTCGTGGCGTTAGCTGCGACGTTGGTCAGATTGTTGCCCAGCCGCGCGGTGTCCGAATTTGCAAAAATTGCAGTCGTGTCCAGCTCGATGGCGTCGCCAGCGCCCAGTTCCGTCTCGATCAGCTTGCCCGAAACCAGAGCACCGTTGTCGTCGTTATGAGCACCCGGGAGGATGGTCGCCACAGCGGCAATCAGGTCGCTGGTCTTGTGCCCCAGAATCGAAATCGCTGCGGCTGAAATCAGCGCAACACCGGCGATGATCAAACCATACTCGACAAGCCCCTGACCCTTACGGTCAGCAATCAGTTTTCGCAACATGAACATCGTCTCCTGAAAAGAAATACCGTGAAAAGAAAAACGCTGAAGAGAAACACCGCGGCAGCCCGTTCGGCGCAGCACCACACCGGGCCACACCACACGAACAGACCGGATCGCCGCGTAAAGCGAAACAACCAGCAACACCGGGGGAGCTCCGTTGCAGAAGCACGACGGCACAGGACTGGTCGGACCGAAATGTCGCCGGCCAGCCACAACGGAGCGTTCCCGATCAAACCGGTACGAAACCGGTTTGCAGCTTGCACTTGCAGCGGTCAGACGGGAGGACCGCGGGCCGGGAAACGCATCCGAGCCGCCAGCTCGGGAATTCTGATGCTCACCTGACTGACAACAGCGTCAGGAAGCACAACAGCCGCCGCGGTAAATACCGGGGGCAAACAACTGCTCTTCGCCAGCTCGGCACACAACGCACACGAACTGCGAGAATGCGGTGTTGACTTTTCTGATGGTTCGTCCGGGTTTTGACTGGCCGTCACGGGCCCGTCACCGACGCCTGGCCCGTCGCCAGTGCGCGATTCCGGATTGCCATGACCGTTTCGTTCGCAACTGCAGGAGGCCAAATCCGGAGCCCGACAGTCACGGCTGGGACATACGGCAACTGCACACACGTGATCCGGACAGGACGCACTGTGAAGGTAACGAGCCACCGGCCAGCAGGCGAGCTGGCAGATGGCTAGCAACAGCGTTGCATATCGTCGGCGCACGCTCATGCTGGGCAGAGCTTTGTAGGGAGTTTTGCTTGCAGCGGCCGACCAGTCGCTCTGGGCATTTTGCAGGAAATGAGCGGAGAGTCAAGCATTAGTGCTGAGAATCCGGGGTTTGGTGAGTTTTCGGCAGGCCCGTCGCCAATCTGCCTGCATTCTGCAGTCGCACTGCAGATGAAGACCTTAGATCCCGGCAGCCGGACCGCGTTAGGGGTTCATCACCGCCACTGCCGCTGACCCCGTTTCCATTCCCTGAACCACCGGAGCCTCCAGCAGCAACCGCGCCGCCTCAAGCCCGGGATCTTCCTGCAACGCCAGCCGTAGCTGCCCCATGCCCCGCTCCACCTCGCCACCGCGCAAGAGCAGCACTGCCGTGTTGTAGTGCGCACTGGCCCTCCCCACCGCGCGCTCAAACTCACCGAAACTCTCTTCATGACGCCCCTGTCTTGCAAGGGCCAGCGCCAGATTCAGTCGTGCCTGAGGATGGTCGGGACGCAGTTTCAACGCAGCCCGCAACTGCGATTCACTCCCCGAATAATCACCCCGACTGTAAAGAAAATAGCCATAGTCATTCCGCACGTCAGCACTCCGCGGCAACTCCCGCAACGCCTCCCGATACTCACGCTCCGCTGCATCCAGCATTCGCTGCCGGTCATACAACACTGCCAGCGGATGTGCCGTCCCGCGAATTTCCGGATTCAACTGTCTTGCGCGCAGCATTTGCGCGATCGCCTGCTCATCCCGCTCCACAGCCGCCAACTGCTCCCCGGTCGCCCGACACGCCTCGGCCTGCATGCGCTGCTCGCTGCCCGCCAGACCCGCTCGCGATGCCGTCAGCGAATTCAGGGAACTCAGCGAATTCAGCCCCGTACAGCCCGCCGCAAGGCCACACCACAGTGTCACCGAGAAAACCAGAGACCCTCGACTCGCCAGACGCCTGCGAACATTCTGCATGCTGCACTCCGTATCAGCTTCCTCGGCACTCCCAGACAACGCCGCACGCTGCGATCAGAACATACCGCCACCACCGCCAAAGCCCCCGCCACCTCCCATACCACCTCCCATACCTCCTCCCATACCTGCTCCCTGCTGCATCCCGCCACCTCCACGCCCCTGACCGAATCCTCCGCCCGCAAGCGTGTTGTACACTCGCGGTGCTTCAATCCCCCGAATTCCCACAGGACGTTCTGAACTGAACACCACCCGCTGCTCCGCGTTCACCACTCCAGCAGCCGCCAACTGCCCCACAACCCACGCACGTCGCTGTGAATTCAGATCGTCCGTCCGCTGAATCGCTTCTTCCACACCCTCGTCATATTCCGGCTGGACCGGTTCTGCCTCCAGCACCAATAGCCCCGTTGAATCCCGCATCTGCTCCGAAAACTGCTCAATCCGCCGACGCCCCTCAGGCCCCGGGATCGCCCCGGCCGCGTACCAGGAGTGCCGCGACAGGATCTGCTGCTGCGACTGAGATTCACAAATCATCGCCGATTCCCAGCTATTCACCGCTGTCCCCACCGCCGCCGGAATCGCTGCATGCGGAATTCTGTCCTGTCGGTACTTTGGTTCAGCAACCGCGACCGCTCCTCTCTGCGGCCTGACCACTTCCGGTGGGCAATCCTGCAAGGCCGCGGCAGCGGCCGGTTTGAGCGCCAGACCGCGGCCGGTCCGCACCCGCTTACCCGCCGATTCCACCGCACACCCCGTACAACACGCCAGCAGCAGTGCCCACACCATCCACAGCTGATTCCGCATTTTCAAGCCCCCCCGGATCCCGCACACACGCTGTCATACGCGACACAAAATCAGACGCTGCTCACGGATGCTCACTCGCCTGCGGCCACGTCACAGGAGTCCTCGGATCCGGACACAGAAGTCCGTTCGAGTGCCCCGGCCGCCCCAGAATCAACTGCTGCTCCACACGACGGAAGGCCTTCATCTTCGCCAGATCCGTTCGCACGGCCGACCGATAGTCCTCGGGAATATGGCCCGTCAGACTGCCCTTCAGAAAAAACTCAACGTCGTCCGGCTCGAAGTAATCTGAACCCGGCAGCGCTGGCCTCGCATGGTCCCGCCCGAGCGGACTGACCAGCCATGGTGTGACCAGCACAATCAGCTCCTGCTCATCCCACGATGTCGCGTCATTCGAAAACAGTCGGCCCACGATCGGCACGTCTCCGGCAAACGGCACACGCCGCGATTTGCCGCCCAGATTGTTCTGAATCAACCCCGCGATCGCCAGCGTCTGCCCTTCCCGTAACTCCACCGTGTTCTGCACCGTCCGCGCATTCAGCCCCGGCACCGTCGCCGTCCCGAATTCGGTCCCGGCTGACTCATCCCGCGTCGTCACCGACGCAATCATGTTCAGCCGTATCCGGTCGAAATCAGTCACCGTCGGCAGGACACTCAGCTGCACCCCGAAATTCTGAAACTCAACACCCTGCAATCCGGTCGATGTTGCTCCCGTCACCACCGGCACCGGAAAACTGCCGCCCGCATTGAACGTGGCCATCTGGCCATTCAAGGTTGTTAAGGTGGGCTCCGCCAGCGACTTGGCCAGATTCAATTCCTTCAACGCCCGAATCGCAATGTCGAAATCGCCCCGATCAAATACCATTGACCCGGCGCCGGCCGGGGTCCCCAGCGCGGTAAAAAATCGCGCCGCATTCCCCGTATTGCCAATTTCCAGACTCGTTCCCACTGCTCGAGTTGCACTGCGGTTGACTTCGGCCACCGTCACTTTCAGCATCACCTGATGCACCCCGGCCACCTCCAGCAAATTCACCACGCGCCCGTTCACCTGCTGCTGATTCACCCCGGATGCCGCATTCCCCTCAAGCACTCCCGCCAGAGGTCCCGCCAGATTCTGCTCCACACCACCCGCCGCTGCACCTTCGTCAGAACGCTCGCTGCCATTCATCTCCGGAAGCCCCGAGGAAACTACCCGCACAATCTGGGCCGCCTCCTCAGCGTCCCGAGCCTGTCCACGCAGCACCACCTGACGCCCGACCCATGACAGCTTCACCACGCTGTTCGGAAATGCCCGATTCACTTCCTGCTCCAGCCGCTCCAGCAACTGCTCTTCCCAGCGGCCCTCGTCCGGATCCTCAACCACCCGCACAATCCACGAAACTGCCCGCTCACCCGACTCCACAGTCGGATCCCGGAACCATAGGGTGAGTGTTGTTGTGCCCGTAGACACAGGCTCAATCGCCAGCTGGCAACCACTCTCCGGATCCACATGTCGCAGAGCAATCACGGCCGCCCCGGCTTCCGGCAGAAAAGTCCGCAGCGGCGGCGACTTCAGCCGCAGCAGTCGCGGACGATTCACCGACAGCGTCAGTGTCGAATCCGCCTCCACCTCAAATTCCACATGCGTCCGCCAACCCTCGCCCGACGCCGCTACGCGCTCTTCGCCCGACGCTCCACGGGGCAAACGCGGTGCACGCTGCTGAACGGCCGACGCACGTTCCTGAACTCGCTCCCGCACAGGACCGGTTTCGTCCCCGGAACCAACCCCGGACGATGGCCGAACCACCGCCGTCGAAATGCCCGGCCGAAAAACACGAACAGACCCCGATCCCTCCTGACCGCCCACTCTGCTGATTCCACCAAATGCCAGGAATCCAACACAGCACAGGGCGCGGAAAAACCGCGGCCATACGAAAAATTTAAGCTTGCATGTACGCATGAACCGAGCACCAGTCAGGGTAAACACCCCAAAAGAAGGCACGCGGTCCGACCAGTTCCCTTCCCCTATCGACACCACCCCAACCTGATTGCAGAAAAATTGGATATTCTGGTGGACTTTGGCAGAGAATTCCGAATGCAGCGATTGTGCGGGGCGACTCGACCTCCCCTCCTGTCAGCCTTCGACGCCCATCACACCCCACTGCCACCGCCAACTCAAAATTTGCAGGATCACTGCCACCAGCAACAGGCTGCATCGCTGCCACTCCACCCGGACAACACGATCTGTCCACCAGCCGGTCAAGGCCCCAAGACACCCCAGCAGCACCAGCGTGCTCACAATGGCCTGCCAGCCCAGCACCACGCCTGCCAGCACCAGACCGGCCACCAACGGCGAGCGGAAAGCTGTGGAGAGTTCCAAACCGCCCGCCTCAGACCGCCCACCACCTGCGCCGAACCACACTCCCCTCGTGGTCCTCCATAGAGACAGACCCGCAGCAGCACCTGCGAAGAGCCCTGCCAGTGCCGCAAACACCCCGCCAACACCTGCTCCGGAATTCCGCAAACCGGATCCCTGAACAAGCCCCGGAACCGCCGTGACCGATACTGGCTGCAAATTCGGAAACACAAGGCTTCCCAGCACTACCAGCGTCGACAGAATTGCTGTCGCCCTCAAGGAAACACCCTGACCGGCGGCCTGCAGCCTGCTGTACACCAGCAACGTCGCCAGCAGCAGCACATGCAGCAGCCAGATTCCAATCAGGTCAAACTTCGGATACATCACCGTCCATAACACACCCGCGTACAGATTCGGCGGACGGAACGGAATGGTCAGCCCCCCCGTCAGCAATTCGGCGAAATACAGCAGCAAAAAAATTCCCGCTGAAGCTGCTTCCACACGCACATACTCCCCGGAGATCTCAACACCGCACGCGCGACATCGCCCCCCAAGGAACAGCCAGCCAAAAATCGGAATATTGTCTCGGCCCGCGATCGCCGTCCCACAGTCAGGACACCGCGAACGACTGCTGATCACATCCAGTCCCCGCGGCAGACGGTACACAAGCACATTCAGAAAACTGCCGATGTTTCCGCCCAGAGCCAGTACACAGAACGTCACCAATCCCTCGCCCGCGTGAAACGCAACCCGAGCCCCGTAACGGGTCGCTTCCGAGTCCATGACCGGGCCCTGCAGACGCATGTCCCGGGCATGGAAAAACAACGCTGCTCCGAATGACCACACCAGCCAGATCAGCGCCAGCACCACCAGCAGCTCAATCCCCAGCCAACGCCGCCGAACCATCGACGAAACCGCGCTAAGCAATCGCTGGCGGTACGCGATGAAATCCACACACAACACCCCGGCAAGCAGACCCATGAGCACTGCTGGGCTGAGGGGGGAACGCAGCATCCATCCCGGTATACCCGCAGGCGACGCCCACGCACACCACCCAGTCGCCAGCATCAGACTCAACGTGACCAGCAACGTCCACCCACGCCCCGTCGGCCAGTCCACAGCCCGCGCTGCACACCACACATGGCCAAACGCCATCAGCAGCGCAAAACCCGCCGCGGAGAATGCCATGCTCACCCACCAGCAACCGCCGAACACGCCCCACAGCAACACGAACTGAATCAGCAACTCACTGATCGGCGTTGAGCTCTGCCTCGGGCGAACAACCGCCACGACCGGCAATTCCTCTGCGCCAACACGCTTCTGACCATCACCCTGGTCCATCTTCTGCCCCCGCACGATTGTATTCTCGCAGGGTCCGACCGCTTTGTAGTCTCTGACGCAAACGACCGGTTGTCAAATGCTCCCGCACCAGATCTCGCGGCTCGCACGCCTCTACTGACCTTTCCCTGACTGATCCCCCACCGCCCCGCGTTTCTCCTCCGCATAGCTTGGGCGAATGTAAACCGGCTCCAGCTCCGCAAGTCTCGCAATCCGGATCTCTCCCGCACGCGTCCAAATGCCGGCAGCCCACGCGTACATCTTCGCAAACACCACACCAACCCGCAGGCCCGTAAAACTGCCCGGTCCCACACTCACCGCCACCGCACGCAGATCTGCCGCAGTCCGACCGTGCTCAGACAGCAGTTGCGACACGTCCTGCACCAGAGTCTGTGCGTGGCGCCGCCCCTCCGCCGCCAGAACCCGTTCAGCGATGACGCGGTTGTCATCGGACAGGCTCAGAGTCCCCGTGTGGGTTGATGCTTCAACGGCCAGCAGCAGCATGCAGTTTCCCCTGCCTTACAAATGAGACGCGGTCACTCCTGGAGGTGAGTTGGGTTGAGCTGCACTTTCTGACATTTGCATACAAATTTGGAATCTTAGTGTCTCTCGATACCAGAGGGCATTTCAGTGGAACCTGGTCCCGAGGATGGTGGCACGCGGCCACAACGTTTTCGGCAGGGAGTCGCCGCTGTAGACACGGGCATATCCACTCAATGATCGGGTGATCAGCCTCGCGAGGGCGTGGAACACCCGTTTGATTTTTCGCGCAGATCCCTCGCCAGGGGGCAAGCGGAAAAATGTTTCTTCAATCGTGTGTTTTCGCAGTGTTTTTAAGCGGTCTGCATGACTCGGCCGGCGAGCCGGATTATCCCATGGACGGACCTGACGCTGACGCAGAGTGTTCCCAGACCGCTTCCACGACCAGAGTTCAACCATCGTATGCAGCCACAGGCAGAGGTTCCAGCAGGCCACATTGCTCCACACATTCCTGACCTGCTGTTCACCAGCCCCATGCACCTCCTTGACATCATGAAAGTTCTGCTCGATCGCAGC